>JBDGQL010000071.1:0-20587 GCA_042219105.1 Karumarchaeum halophilus (SeqCode)
TGAGAGAACTCGCGTCGTGGGCACGGGAGCAAGAATCGGTTGACCTGTTCGACGAGGCATACGGCGAACTCGAACAAAAAGGACTCGTCGACTGATCTAAACTTCCTTCGCGACCGCCTGGACCGTTCTCGGACCGGCAAAACTGAGTAGGTATGTCGCGTAGGACCTCCAGTTGGTTGCGTCGTAGCTGATGGCCTGCCTGAGCGCGTCTCTGCCGGTGGCAAGGTCTCCATCGGCGATCAGATTGATACCGTAGGTGAGATGTATGCTAGCCAGTTTCCGGTCGCGGAGATCCTCGAGAAACGGATACCGGTCGGCAGCCTTCTCGGCTAGTTGCCTGCGTTCCTCGAACAGGCGCTCGTAGTTGCTCGAGATGTTCCCGCCGTCGTAGCGTTTCCGTACCAGTTTCTCCCCCACGTATTCTATGTGTGCATCCTCAGCGACTCGGAGCCACATGTCGTGGTCACAGTTTATTTGCAGTTCCTCGTCAAAACGCCTGTGTTCGATGTGGTCGCGGTGGACAATCACCGACTGGATGCAAATGAAGTTATGCATGAACAGCTTCCGGAGGAACTGCTCGCGATCGTCCGTGGCTGGCGGATGTTTGTCCCACCGGACACCGGTTATCTGGCCCGTGGCGTCGATATGGTAGACGTTCGAGTGGACCATATCCGCGTCGGTGTCTTCGAGGTAAGCGACTTGCTTCTGTAACTTCGTTGGTGCCCAGAGGTCGTCAGCGCCGATGAAAGCATAGTACTCCCCCTCGCCCTCCTCCAGACCCGTGTTCCGTGCCCCCGGGAACCCCTGGTTCTCCTGATAGATGTAGCGAACTCGCGGGTCGTCAGTGTACTCTTCAACGACAGTACGGGTATCGTCCGTCGATCCGTCGTCAACGATGAGCAACTCGAAGTCCTCGAACGTCTGATCGAGAACGTTCTCGATAGTCCGGCCAATGATATCCTCCTCGTTGTAGGCCGGAATGGAGACGCTAACAGTCGGCATGGCTCAGTTTACCCGGGACGTGATTAATAAGTTGTCTCCGATCACTGGAAACTCACTGCACATAACCGAGATTGGACAGTCTATCTTCGAGCTCATCGGGGAGTTCTGCCGTCTGGCCGAACGTGAAATCCGCAACGAACTCGTCTGCGTGATTCGAGAGACGTTTGACAACCGAAGGATTGTCACTTGCAAGGTTCTCGGATTCCTCGGGGTCCGATGCCAGACCGACTAGCGTGTCGTCTCCGTCGTGACGCCTGATGAACTTCCAGTTGTCGTCCCGAACAGCTACCTTCAGGGTGTCCGTAGACGCATCCGCTGGCTCCCACCGAGAGCCGTGGGCAACAGCGGAGCACACCGGGGACGACCACTCGCCCCAGGGCGGGAGCGCGTTTTCGGTACGATCGGCAATACCGGCGAGCCACCGAAGGGTGGCCGGAACCGACGATAGTCCAACTGGAACTTCCACGCGTCGGGGGGATACGTCGGGTGTTTTGATCAGCAAGGGGACTGCGAGCAGTTGTTGATGGAGATCCGGTGGATGTTCGAAGTATCCGTGTTCCCAGAACGCCTCGCCGTGGTCTGCGGTGATACAAACGACGGTATCGTCGTGAATAGTCTCGAGTAAATCCTCGACTCGACGATCCAGATGTCTGATGGACGCATCGTAAAGGTTCTTGAGACGCCTCCGATCCCTTTCCGGGACAGTATCGGGCGACTCTCGTGCTCGTTCGATCATCCCGCGTTGATTCTCGATATCGGGGATCTCGTCTACATATGGGACGGACTCGGCGGGATCAGGCGTGTAGGGGGTATGGGTAGTCATATAGTGGACCCACGTGAACGTCTGCTCCTCTCGTTCAAGATGGTCAACGACGACATCGTGGATGACGTCTTCCTCGGACCGGTCATCGGGATTTATATCGCGCAGGCGATCGTAGGCACCTTTCACGAACCGGAAGACGACGCCGTCACCAAGAGTGTCGCCGATCCGATGGCGGATCCGGTCCCATCGACTGTCGGCGGACCGGGGGCCCCGGCCGAGGTTGTGGACCTCGTCGAATCCTCTATCGTAGTCGTACGTGGGCGACGTCCAGGCGTTCGAGGTTATCGAAAGCGTGTGATATCCGGCCGAGCGAAACTGCTCGGCTACAGTCGTTCCGGCCAGGTTTGGATATTCGGGGTTCTCATACGCATGCCTACCAGTGAGAATAGATGGAAATGACGTGAATGTAGTTGGCCCATGGGCAGTCGCGTTCTCGAAGACGACTGACTCTCCGGCTAACCGATCAAGAGTCGGCGTCGTCTCACGGTCATATCCGAGAAAACCCATGTGATCTGCGCGAAGCGAGTCAACAGTGATGAATAGGACATCGCACATGGTTACCGCTCCTTTTCGAACCGGATGGTCAACTCACCGGTAGCCCACGGTGTCAGGCAAACCCAGTCACCAGGATACCGCCGTGCGATGACACGGAGCAGGGGACTGAGCTTCGACAATCCCGGCGCCATCAGCCAGAGTGAAGTAAACGCCCGATCGATCAGTCGAAGCGGCAGGTCAAAGTAGTAGTCCCATTCGCCGGACTCGTTCGTCGAATAGTATGTCGGCGTCGAGTACGTCCAGTACTGTTCGTGCGTGGGATCCCTATACCAGTGGCCACCAAACGGAACAGCGATCTCTGCCCATCCTCCTGGTTCGAGAACCCGGGCGATCTCGGTCATCGTAGACGACGGGTCTTGGAGGTGTTCGAGGACGTGGTGCATTATGATGCCTTCGACCGAAGCATCGGCAAAAGGCCATGGCGTCTCGTCGAGATCCCACACGACGTCTACCGTCTCAAGATCGGCGATATCGACTCGGGTCTCAGACCGTGAATCCGGCTCTACACCACACCCGAGTTCGACGATTCCGGGGTTCTCGATCTCTTTCATGCTTGGACCGTCGCTCACATCGTACTCTCTGGCGAGACGGATATAAAACCCTTTGAGCCGCGGTTTCGACCTTCCAACAAATGCATATCGGTTTCCTTCAAGCGTATTTTTCCCGTTCTTCGATCGGCGGGGGCGAACACCACACCGAACGCCTCGCTCGTGCTCTCGAACAACGCGGCCACGAGGTGACGATTTTCACGGACGCACCTAACGAGCGCCGCAAAGGCATCGACGATCTCGACGTGCGCGAATACCCGACTCCCGCCAAACTCAACCCGATCAACGAACTCTCGCTCGCCCAGCGCGCGTTCGAGGACATGCAGGCGTGCGACGTCGTCACCCTCAGCGACGACAGCGCATGGCGCGGCGTCGACCTCCCCGTACCGACGGCGATGGTGTTCCACATCGTCTGGCACGGGTGGGTCGAACGCCACCGCCCCATCACGCGCATTCTCCGCGAGAAGCCCCAGGCGTTGCTCTATCGCCACATGGAGCGGAAAATCTGTCGGAAGGCCGACGCGATCGTCTCCATTTCACCGAACGTCCGAGATGATATCCTGCTCGTGGGAACCGTCGAGGACAAGTTAATCGACATCCCGAACGGTGTCGACATCGAACGCTTCTCGCCGGTGGAAGACAGCTACAATGAGTTCACCGTCCATTTCCAGGGGCGACTCGTAGAGATGAAGAACCCGGGATTACTCGTGGAGGCCGCCTACAGTAGCGAGGAGAACTGGCGACTTTTGATCGGTGGTGATGGCCCGCTGCGCGAGAAACTGGAAGCGCGTGTCGGGGAGTACGGTCTCGAAGACCGTGTGGAGTTCATTGGGTACGTCCCGGACAAGGAACTCCCGGAGCGTTACGCACGGGCGGACGTGTTCGCTCTCCCCTCGGACTACGAGGGGATGCCCCTGACTGTTCTGGAGGCGGCGGCGAGCGGAACAGCCATCCTGGCGTCGCCGCGGGCGGCGACGGATTTCGTCACCGACGAGATGGGCGTCGTCGTGGATCCGGACGCCGACGCTATCGCCGGGGCTCTCGACGAGCTAGCACGTGATCCCGACCGCGTAGCCCGGATGGGGAAGGCCGCGCGCGACCGCGTCGAGGACTACTCGTGGGCGGCGATCGCCGAGCAGTACGAGTCGCTCTACGAGGATCTCACCGAGTAGAAAGGTTTGAATCCCGTCACCGCCAGGGATGCCACATGAATATCCTGCTCGTGACTGTTGACTCGTTGCGAGCCGATCGAACGTCGCTGTTCGATCACGACCGCGACACCACGCCGTTTCTCTCGTCGCTCGCGGGGCGGTCGTTCGAGTTCCGCCGGGCGTACGCCAACGGCCGCAACACGGCTGCCTCGTTTCCCGCCATCCACACGTCTACTCACCAGCGCTACTACGAGGGTATCGGAATTCCCGCCGAGGGGACGCCGACCCTGGCCGAAGCCCTATCCAAAGAGGGATACGCGACCCACGCGATACACACGAACGAACTCGTCGCCCGGGACTACAACTACGATCGTGGATTCGGGGTGTACCGGGACGCCCGGAGTGCCGGGGACGACCCCGACGAAACCAGCTGGCGGTCGAGGGCGCGCGACCTCATCGGTGACGGCGCGTTTTTCGAGGTCGTCAAGCGTGCCCACTTCCTCTCGACCGAACATCTCGGTGTCAAGATCTTCGACACCGCCGACGCGGTTTCCGGGTTCGAAGACCGTATCGTCGAGTGGACGACGGAAGCCGACGACGACTGGTTCGTCTGGGCGCACTACATGAACCCGCATCACCCATACGAACCACCTGCGGATTGTCAGGAAGCGCTCGGGCTTGATCCTGTTCCAAAGCGCGAAGCGACGAAGCTCTCGCGGAAGATGCGGCTCCATCCCGATGAGGTAACTGCGGACGAGCGTGAAACCATTCGCGGGCTGTACGACGCGTCGGTGCTCTCTTGGGACCGCGAGCTTGAGCGAACGTACGAGGCACTTGACGATGCCGGGGAACTCGATGGGACGCTCGTTGTCGTGACCGCCGATCACGGCGAGTTGCTGGGTGAAGAGGGGCGGTACGGACACCCGCCCGTACTGAACCAGGAATTGCTTCGCGTTCCGCTGCTGTTCCATGGCCCGGTCGAACGCGGGATGACCGATGACCAAGTCGATCTCCTTAATGTCGCCCCTAGCGTTCTGTCGATGGCGAATTGCCCGATTCCGGATGGATACCAGGGCCGGGCGTTGTTCGGCGACCAGGGGCAGTTCGTGCGACCGGACGCTGTTCCAGTGCTTTCCGAGACGGGCGATACCGACTCCGATCTGGTGTGTTGTATCGAGGGCGGTCGCAAGGTCGTATACGACGTTCGGGGGGACGCATGGAACTCGTTCGTCCTCTCGGCGAACGCGTTCCGCGAGGAACCCACCGATGATCCCCACGACGATCTCCGACGGAGGATCCGGGATCATATCAAACAAGCATCAGAAAGACGGGAACGTGGAGCAGAGGTCGACGAGGAGGCGCTACGCGGGGACCTCGCTGCGCTCGGCTATCTCGACGAGTAGCGCGAGAAAGCGGAATTATATTCAGGGCCTCCCGATTACCTGTCTCCATGACCGCCACTCCACCGTTGGATCCACCCCCGGAGACGGTGGACACCATCATTCTGCTCTCGGTCGACTCGCTCCGACTTGACCGGATCCACGCAGAGCGAAACGGCAAGCAATTGATGCCGGCGGTGACCGCCCTCGCGGAGGAAGCAGTCGAGTTCGAGACGGGCATCTCACCCGGCCCAGCAACGGCTGACTCGGTCCCCGCTATGCTTACCGGCGCGTACCCATCACAGTTTTCAGGATTTTCACTCCCCCCCGCGGGGAGCGAACCACGGACCATCGCGGAACGCCTCGCCGACCGCGGTTTCACGTCGGCCGCTTTCCACCAGAACAACCTCATCACGCGTCGTTACAACTTCGACCGTGGCTTCGATCACTACTACGACATCTCGGAGGAGACTCGCGAAGAAACCGGGCAGGGGACGTGGCGACTGAAGGTCCGCAACCTCATCGAAGACACGCCCCTCATGAAGGTCGCTCGCTGGGTGCAGACACAGGCGATGGAGCGTTTCGGCAAGAGCTTGTACGTCCTTGACGAACCCGGCGACTCGCTGACCGACCGCGCGCTCGACTGGCTGGACGACGCCGAGAGCAAGCGCTTCCTCTGGATGCACTACATGGACACACACCATCCCTATCTCTCGCCTCCCGAGGTCCAGCGACGGTTCGGGCGCGAAATTCCGGAGGAACGGTTACTCCAGTTATCCCGGAAAGCCCGCTCTGATGCGGAGACGCTGACCGACGAGGAGGTCGAGGACCTCGTGTACGCCTACGACTGTGCCGTTCGTTTCGTGGATGAGCAGATCCGGCGTGTTATTGATCACCTTGAGGACACCGGACATCTCGACGATGCGATGGTAGTAGTCACCGCCGACCACGGCGAGGAGTTCATGGAACACGGCGAGTTCGGCCATCGGACATCCCTCTGGGACGAGCTCATCACCGTCCCGCTTATCGTGAAGCACCCCGATGTCAAAGCGCGGACCGTCGAAGGACAGGCCCCCGTCCAGTTGATCCCCGACACACTGGTGGAGGGAACCGGCTTGTTCGAGGCGGTAAATGGCGGTGTCGAGTACGTCGTCGCGGAGACGAGTGCCGGTCGGGACGGCATCCGTTGTTGCCGCGGCAACGGATTCAAACTCGTGCTCGATGGTGACGAGCGAATCGTGACACGTATCGACGAGGATGGCGAGCGTGTCGTTACGGACTCCGAGGTATCCGATGACGTTCTCGACGAATTGGAAGAACGGTTGGACGAGACTCACGAGTCCTACGGTGACACCGGAGACATCGACGAAGAGGCGCTCCGCGAGGATCTCGCCGCACTCGGCTACCTCGACGAATGAGCGAGGACACCGATTCCGCTCTCCGATCGATAACGAAAGGAGCAGGTCTAGTATTTCTGGGGACTGTCCTACAACTGGGTATCGCCTTCCTCGCGAAGGTCGTCATGGTCAGGTTCCTCGAGTTGAACGAGTACGGGTTCGTCTCGCTCGGGATCATCGCGATCAACTTCGGCGCCACTGTAGCGCTTTTGGGCCTCGACACCGGCGTCGCTCGATACCTCCCGAGGTATGACCGAGAGGAGTCTCGTCGAACGGTCGCCTACTTTTCCTATCTCGTTTCGCTTTCCCTGTCGGTCCTCGTGGCGGTATCGCTCTACGTATTCGCCGGTACGATCTCCCGAGTCGTCTTCGAGAATCCCTCCCTCACGCCGGTCTTGCGCGTGATGGCAGTCGGGATTCCGTTCTGGACGCTACTCGATCTGGGCGTCGGAATTACGCGCGGGACTTCCGAAACGCTCCCTCGCGTGTATGCGAAGAACGTCTTACTTCCCTTGAGTCGATTCGCGCTCGTCTCGCTTGCCATTCTGCTCGGGATGGGGGGGTTGGGTGTTGCCAGTGCGTACGTGGGTTCGTACGCACTGGCCTCGGTTTTCATGACCTACCTCGTCTTCAAGCGGCTATCTCCGGTCTTCCCGCCCTTCGGGACCGAACAGCGAAATGTCCTTGAGTTCTCGATCCCGCTCACGTTCAGCAACCTTTCGAGTTTGATGTATCGAAACATCGATCTCGTCTTTCTCGGTGTCTTCTGGGGGGCCGGCCAGGTCGCCATCTACAACGTCGCCTATCCGTTCTCCCGCCTCCTGCTAGTCGGGACGGGCGCGTTCGGCTTCTTGTTCGTGCCGGTCGTTTCGTCGTTTCACGCTGAGGACGAACTCAACGACGCAAAGCGGGTCTATCAGGTGACGACGAAGTGGCTCTTGCTCATGGTGTCGCCGCCGTTTGCCGTCATGGCGTTGTTCCCCGAGATGTCTATCAAGGTGCTGTTCGGAGCGAAGTACGTCGACGGTTCTCTCACTCTCGTCGTCCTTGCCGTCGGCTTTTTCCTCACCAACGCCACCGGCCTGAATGGCAGCGTTCTCACGAGCATCGGTAGGTCCAAGATCGTGATGCTGACCGACGTGACCGCCATGGTACTGAACGTGATACTCAACTTGCTGTTAATTCCTGAATACAGCTTTCTGGGAGCGGCTATCGCAACGAGCGTCACGTACGTCGGTCGTGATTTCGCAAACGGCGTCGTACTCTATCACCTGACGGAAATTCATCCCTTCACCACGTCGATGGTCCGTCCAGCAGTGTTCACGGCAGTCGCGATCGCTGTCATCTACGTGCCCGTACAGCTGTATCTCAAAGTGACCTTGCTTCGTCTCGTCGGTCTATTCGTTCTATTCATGTTCGTATACGCCGCGGCTATCCTCCGGCTGGGGGGTGTCGACCGCGAGGACGTGATGATGCTCAACGCCGTGGAAGAGCGATCCGGGATCGATCTCGGCCCCGCGAAACGCCTCCTCGTACGGCTGATGGGGTGAGAAACCAAAAGGGGAATACGAACACCCTCCTATTCCACGGGCATGAAGCCGAACGTGTGTATCATCGTTCTCGATGCGGTACGTGCCTCTAATCTCTCGGGGTACGGGCACGACCGCGAGACGACGCCGAACATCGACGCGGTGATGGACGAAAGCGTGGTGTTCACCCGCGCGTGCTCTCCGACTGGTGTCACCATCGACTCCACGGCGTCTCTTCTGTCCGGGCAGTACCCGATCGAACACCAGTCCGGAAAGGCCCGCCGGATGAACGCCGATAGCCCTCTCCTGCAGGAGTCGCTGCGAGATGCGGGCTACAGAACTGGCGCCGTGACCTGCAATCCGTTCCTCTCGCCCGCGTTCGGGTTCGACGTGGGATTCGACGAGATGCATCCCGTCACTCAACAGGTAGCAGACGGAATGAACATGCGCAAGTTCTACGACGAGACCAACGATCTGCCTGCCTGGCGACGCTATCTCGAGTTCGCGACCCGTTCGGCTGACCGGAACGTCGTCTCGAATCTCAAGAACGCCCTCCAGTTCAAGTTCGGGCTGTTCGAGGGTGACGACGACGGCGGCGAACGCGCCACGCGATGGGCGGAGAACTTCGTCACCGCTTCCGCCGCCGACCCCTTCTTTCTGTACGCCCACTACACCGAAACCCACATGAACAGCACTGGAACGCTTCCCTACGCCGTCCCCGACGAGGAGGCGATGCACTTCCTCGATGGGGACGAGGAACTCTCGGGGATACACACGAGATCCAGGGAAGTCGACTACGGTCCGGAGAAGCGAGATATCCACGAGCGACTGTACGACGGGGCGATCCGGTATCTCGACCGGAAGGTCGGACGCCTCGTGGAAACTCTACGGGAGGCCGACGAGTGGGACGAGACGCTATTCGTCGTCACCGCGGATCACGGTGAACTCCTCGGCGAACACGGACTGCTCGGCCACTCGTACCTCTACGAACCCGGCGTAAACGTCCCACTCGTCGTGAAGCTCCCCGCGAGTGACGACCGACGTGGGAGGAAAACCGACGACCGGATCGGGACGATCGGACTCTATCGAACGCTCGCGGAGTACGTCGGGGTATCACCTCCCGATGACGTCCGGGGCGGGAACCTGCTGGCCGACCGTCCCGAGATCGTACTGGTACAGGACTACTCTAACTCGTGGGACTGGAGTCGCTACGAGGACGACGAGGCGGACGACACCAACTGCATCTACCGGGACGAGAAGAAACTCATCGTCGGGGGGAGCCGGAGCGCGCTGTTCGACCTCGATGAAGATCCCGACGAACGGCGAGACCTCTCCGAAGAACGACCCGAACTCGTCGCGGACCTCGAATCCGATCTCTCGTCGACGCTGGACGCGCTGCGATCGGAGGACGTGGACGCCGGCGAGCCCCTCGATGTCGACGACGAGACTAGGAGTCGACTGGCAGACTTGGGATATCTCTGAGTATGTTCGAGACGAACCAAGAGTGGGTGCCACGTGCGGAGACGGTCATCAAGGTGGGTATACTCGTATGTCTCCTCAACGTCGTTCTCACTGGAATTCTCGCGGGGACGGAGACGCTGAAGACGGCGGAGCGGGGCGATATCACCTACCTCGACGCCGAGGAAACCCCCGGGGGTCCTATCGAAGCCGTCGGAGATCGACGGTTCGTGATCGAGCGTCCCACTGACGTCGACGCGTTCTACGACACGGTCGTCCGGGTTCGAAGCGGTGGTCCCCTGTTCAACCCGTGGGGGGGCGCCGAGACCATTCAACGGTATCACTACCACCCGTTCGCGTACTTCTTCTTCCTCCCGCTGTACCTGGTCGGCTACGTCGGATTCAAGTTCGGATGGTTGCTCGTCTCGATGTTCGCCACCGCACTCGGGACCTATCTCCTAGTGAACGCGGAGATCGACCACGGGACTATCGACCTTTCGGGACGGGCGACGATCGTGCTCGCGGTGGCGAGCATCGGGTTCGCTCCGATGGTTTCGAACTTCAAGACCGGACAGACCACGCCGATCATGTATGTCTTCATCGCGGCAGCTTGGTGGGGGACTCGTGCCGGGCGTGACCGCAATTTATTCGGGGGGGGCGCCCTAGTTGGTCCCGCCATCTTCAAACCCTACTTCGTGGCACCTCTCGTGATATTCTGGACCCGAGATCGGTGGCGCGGTGTTGCGGGATTCGTCGCCGTGCTCGCCCTCGTTAACGTCGTCTCTGCGCTCTACTTCGGGGTCGACACAGTGATGACGTACTACGATATTCTCATCGCGTTCGTCGTCGAAACCGAGGGCAGTTCGAACGTCTCGACCAGTCTCTCGAAGTGGTGGTCGAATAGCCTCCGCATGTTCTTCTGGCTCGGCCCGTTTGGGCTGCTCGTGCGGGCCCTGCTGATCGTCCCGTTCGCGTATCTCACGGCCGTCCACGTCCTTGAGGACGCATACGAATCCGAGGTGTTTGCACTTTCTATCGTATCCGTAATGTTCATCGTCAGCAGTACCTCCGTGATTGACCTCGCGATGGTGCTCGCGGCGGTCATCGTGCTGGGAGCGCGGCTTCACGACTCTCACCCACGCGCGTTCGCTCTTGTTGCCCTCTCTTTCCTGTTGATGCATGTTCATCCGTACTTCATGGAGGCGACGGTCGGCTACGGCGCGACGCTGGTGCCCATCATCCGAAATAACGCCGACCTCGTATTGACCATCGTGCCGCCGTTGCAGCCTGCGATGTACGGGCTGGTACTCCTGTGGGGACTGACGCTGTACTCGGTGTATGACCGGAACGAAGGTGTCCCGCGCCCGATGTCTTTGACTTGGTGATCGTCACCGTCACGCCAAGATCGGCGGCTGATCGACGTCGGACAGAAACCGAAGGATAATCAACTCGACACCTCATCCGGTCCAGTATGAAGGTCGTCGTCCTCGGCTTCGACGGGATGGACCCGGGACTCCTTGACGAACTCGTCGCCGAGGGACGCCTCCCCACCTTCGAACGCCTCCGCGAGGACGACGTGTACTCACCCATCGACTCGACGGTCATCCCGATGTCGCCGGCGGCCTGGAGTTCGTTCCTAACCGGAACGAACCCCGGCAAACACGGCATCTACGACTTCATCACCCGTACCGGCGACGGAATAAACGACTTCGAGGTGGTGACCTCCGACCACCGCCAGGCCCCGTCGCTCTGGGAGTACTGCAACGCAAACGACCTCCGTGTGGGCGTCGTCGGCGTTCCGATAACCTATCCAGTCGTGGATCTCGACGGCTTCATGATCAGCGGGTTCCCGACCCCCGAGCACGAGGAGAGTTACGCGCCGGACGACCTCCCCGAACGCTCGCCAGTCCCGCTCGAAGATCTTCATCCGGACGTCCTGTACGACGGCACGAACCGTGACGCGTTCGTCGCAGACCAGTTCCGCCTGTGGGACGCCATGGAGGCGTTCCACGAGTTCGCTCTCTCTGACCTCGACTGGGATGTCTACGTCTCCGTGTTCAAGCAAACCGACGATATTGCCCACATCTGCTGGGGCGAGGAACCGCTGTACGAAGCGTACGAACGGGCCGACCAAGTCGTCGCCGACACGATTGAGACGTTAGAAGATGGCGACGAGGAGTACCTCCTGGTCGTGATGAGCGACCACGGGTTCGGGCCGATAGACAAGACGCTGTTCCTCAACAATATCCTCCTCAATCTGGATCACCTCCAGTTGCGAGAGACGCTTGGGACGCGGGTTCGCCGTGTCCTCCATCGGAACGGCGTCAACCTGCTCACCGCCTATCGCATCCTCGCGCGACTCGGTCTCGCCGAGAGCGTCCTCTCGATGAGCTACGACGACTCCACGGTGGGGACGACGCTGGAGTGGTTGCGCGAGCGGTTCTTCCTCGGCGTTCACGACATTGACCCTGACGCGACCGACGCGTTCTCTCGCGGGAACTTCGGTCAGATATTCCTCCAGGACGAGACGGTTCGCGAGGACCTGATGGACGCTCTTTGGGGGTACGACGTGGACGGGGAACCCATAATCGAGGACTTGTACACCGGGGACGAGGAGTTTCATGGCCCGATGGCTGAGCGAGCTCCCGACGTGATGATACGGACGCCGGACTACCGGTACGTCACCTCGCGGGGGTTTGCGCTCGCGACCGACGCCGTCCTGACGGACCACGTCCTCCAGCGGACGGCCGACCACAAACCCGAGGGCGTGTTTTTCGCCCACGGCACGGGGGTCGAGGGTAATGCCCCGGCGGAGACGCCGACGCTCGAGGATCTCCTGCCGACGATCATGGCTGCCCTCGGAGCGCCGATCCCGGAGTATGCCGACGGCGACGTCATCGAGGGTCTCGGCGTCGGTGCTGTCGAGCGTGACTCCTACGACGCGATCGATCGAGCGGACGAACGCCGCGATGTCGACAGCGAACGGATACGCGAACAGCTAGAGAGCCTCGGGTACACTGGGTGAACACGCGACGATGCCCCCTGCCACATCAGCGAGCGACACACTCCCTCCGGGAACACGCATCGAGACTGTTTCCGAGGAGAGCGATCCCGGGGAAATACGCCTTTCCGTCGTCGTTCCGACGTTCAACGAGAGCGGGTCGATACGTCGGGCGCTTTCCCGACTGTACGGGACGAACCCCCTCGACGAGGAGGCGATCGAGGTCATCGTCGTGGACGAATCCACCGACGACACGCCGGATATCGTCAGATCACTCGACTATCCCAACCTCCGATTGGTTCGCTTCGACGGCCGGAAAGGGCTGGCTGGGTCGGTCATCGAAGGATTCAAGATGAGTAATGGTACGTATCTCGGAGTCATCGACGCCGACGGTCAGCACCCTCCGGCGAAGCTGTTCGAACTCTTCGAAACCGCTATCGAGCACGACCACGATCTGGTCGTCGCGAGCCGATATGCCCCCGGCGGCGGCATCGAAAACTGGAGGTGGTACCGGAAGCTGATCTCGTGGGGGGCGACCCTCATCGCCGACCTGTTGTTGCTCCGGGATGTGGATATCTCAGACCCGATGTCGGGATTCTTCGTGGTCCGGCGGGCGACCATCGAGGACGTGACCCTCGATCCGGTCGGATACAAAATCCTCCTCGAAATACTGGTTCGCGGCAACGTCAACTCCATCGAGGAAGTCGGGTACGTCTTCGCCGACCGCGAACACGGCGAGACCAATCTCGGCTACGAGGAGTACGTCAACTACCTCCGCCACGTCGGATCGTTGCTGTGGCACGATCTGACGGGTTAGGAATCCGTCTCGGCCGTTCTGTCCGGCTCGTGGTCGGATCCGGGGTCCGATTCGACGTCGGCGAGAAACCTGAGGTTCGACGTCAGCTTGAAATGCGTGTAGACGAGCGCACCCACGACGACCAGACTTCCGACAGTGATGAGCCGATCGAAGAGGATGAACGTCAGCCCCGTGCTTTCGGAAACGCCGGTGCCGACGACGAGCACAGATGTCGTCACGACCTCGACGACGCCTATCCCCGCAGGTGTGTACGGGAGGCCTGAGAGGAACGCCACGAGGAGGGCGATCAGCACGAGCATCGGGAGCGCGATGTCGAACCCCACGGAGCGGGCGACGAAGCCCATCCGGACGACGTTCAGCCCCCACATCGCCACGGTGATCGCGACGATGACCCCAATCTCGCGGGCAGACGTGATAGCCATGAGGCCGGTCCGGAAGTTCGATACAATCCCGGTCATCACGCCGGGGAGATACGACACGTCGAGGAAGACGATCACGAGCATCCCGACCCCGAGCACGACGAGCAACCCGAACGCGAGCAGGACGATGCGGAACTCGAACTCGGTGAACTGGGGGATCACGACCAGCATCGCGACGAGTAGCCCGGTCGCCAGGACGGCGAGGTCGACGACACGCTCGGCGGCGATCGTTCCGAGCGCGGTCGCCTTCGTCGTGCCGTAGTTCTTCTGCGTGAGGACGCTCCGGTGGAAGTCGCCCGCTTTCATCGGCAGGAGGGTGTTCAGGAACCAATTCAGGAGGATGATGATCGTGGCCGAGCGGACATCGGCGTCAACATCGACGCCGTCAAGGAGAACCCGCCAACGGACGGCGCGAATCGGGAACGTCAGATAAAAAAAGAGGATTCCGACGAGGTAGGGCAGCGGATCCGCGTTCGCAAACGTCGCGACGACTTCCGAGGGATCGGCAAGCCGGGAGAGAACGTACGCCGAGAGCGTCAGGATCACCGCCGTGACACCGTACCGCTTGCCAACCCGCTTGAGATCGACAACGTCCATCGTTCTGTGTGAGCCTACTGTTTCGTAGCGAACGGCGTAACCGTGCAAAGGTACTTCGGTTTCAGCCTCGAAACGAGCGGAGACGGTACAATTTTAACCGCAACCGTCTCTTACTAACCCATGAAGACTGACGACGGTCCCCTTCTCATCGTCGGCTGGGACTCCGGGACCTACGAACTTCTGTCCGAGTTCGAGGCGGATCTGGAGGCGCTCGGGCGTATTCGATCGGATGGAGTCTACGGCGACCTCCGCACCGTCCACCCGCCAGGAACAGTCCCCGGCTGGCCCTGCATCACCACGGGGATGAACCCCGGGAAAATAAACACCCAGAGTCTCGCACCCTTCCGCAAAGACGAGTTCCAGCCGAACACAGGCGAGGAGAACATCGAACTCTGGGACGTGGTCGATCACGCCGGCGGCACGTCCTGCGTCGTGAATATCCCCACGGTCGTGGACGCCTACGACGTCGACGGCGCGATGATTGCAGGCTTTCTCTCGACCGGCGAGTCGACGAACCTCCATCCGCCAGACCTCACCGAACGGCTGAACGTAGACACCGATCTCCACATCGACTGGGAAGACGTCGACAGGGAGACGGACATCTTCACGGCGGCGATGGACATCGCGGAGACGCGGTTCGACCTCGTGACCGCCCTCATGCGCGAGTACGACTGGGACCTCTTCGTCGTCAACTTCGACGCGCCCGACCGGATCGGCCACTCCCGGCTGAAGTACATGGACGAGGACCACCCGTTTTATACCGAACGGGGTCACGAGCGCTTCGGGGACGACCTCAGGCAGTGTTACGCCCGACTCGACGAAATGCTCGACGATCTGCTCCCCGAGGCGGGGAACGTGTTCGTCATCTCCGACCACGGCATGGAACCGTGCCACAGACGGTTCAACATCAACGACTGGCTCGTCGAGAACGGGTATCTCGTGCTTGAGGAGGAATCGGACACGTCGCCGTCGGCGAGTACCCGTCTGCTCGGCACGGTCAAGCACCTCCTCACGCGCTACGGGCTGGTCGACTACGTCCCGGAGACGCTCAAGCGGAAGTCGGTCGTCTCGAGGGTCGACAACACCCGCCACATCTCCGAGACGGGCGTCGACTGGGACGCGACGACCGCCTACATGAGCGCCGTCTACGGCGGGATCGATGTCATCGCCGACGACAGAGCGGCCGCCAAGGAGCAACTCACCCGCGACCTGGAGTCGATAGACGATCCCTCGATGACGGTTCTCGACTCACGAGACATGTACCACGGGCCGAACATCGAGAACGTTCCAGATCTGTTCCTCGAGTTCGACGACTACGTACTCCCGACGAATCAGATCGGCGCGGCATCGCTCCTCGAACCGTCGAGCACGGGGGGCAAGCACTCGATGGACGGGATATTCGCCGCGGCGGGACCGGCCATCGACGATGTCGGGGAGATCGAGGGCGCCAGCGTACTTGATATCACACCGACGGCGTTACACCTGCTGGGCTGTCCGATACCCACCGAGGTAGACGGCGATGTCCTCGATATCCTGGCGACGGATCGTGATCCCGAAATCCGCGACCTCGATATCGACCTTGACAAGGGTCGGGACGTGATGAGCGATGAAGAAAAGGAGGAAGTGATGGAGACGCTGGAAGACATCGGTTATATGTGAATTTATAGATACCCGAGGTCTTCGAGACGGCCTTCGACCTCCTCCTTCTGGTCTTCCTCCCAGTTCGCGGTTCGACGCTCTCCGCCCTCGCGTTTCGTGTACTCGATCTCGCGGTCCTCCACCGGGGAATCGTCCGCATAGACCCCGGTCAATACCTCGCCATCCATGCCTTCTTCCACCGGAGCATCCATCAGATGCAGTATCGTCGGCGCGAGGTCGATGATCTCCGCGTCGTCGACGTCCCCATCCTGAAAATCGGGCCCGGACGCGAAGAAGACTCCATCGACGTGGTGTCCGCCCTCGGCCCGATCCGTATCCAGCGTCGTGAACAGATCGCCGAAGGTCCCTTGTCCTTTGTACTCACGATGGAGGGTGAACACCACGTCCGGCGCGATCTCCTCGTAGGTTCCATCGTACAGCTCGGAACCGAGCCAGGACTCCTCGATGACGTCCCTGCCCTCCGGATCAGTGATCGGACGGAGTTGTTTGCGGATGTCCTGGGCGACCTCTTCGCGGCGGTCCGGCACAACGGTCCCTTCGGCGAATCGATCCTCGGTGTTAACGTATATCTGTCCGGTCTGCTGTTCCCAAATAAAAAACGCCCGGGTTTCGCTCCACTTGATCGTGTGAAGCGGGTTCGAGACGGCTTCCTTGACCTCGTGCGGAACGAAGTGATGCTTGATGAAATCGAGGACACCGAGCTTCGAGGCGATATTGAGCCCGGTCTCCAGTGGGAGGTACTTTATCGCTGATGTCGAGGCGTCTGACGTGGTCGTGAGGTATCCTTCGTCTTCGAGCCACTGGTTGACGTGGAAGTAGCGGGTGCGAAGTCCCTCGAAGCCGTGGTCTGACATGACCATGACGTTGATGTCCTCTTCGAGTTCATCGACGAGATCGAGGACCTCCCCGATACACCGGTCCATGTACTCATATATTCGGAACACTACCTCATCGTCCTTGTCCCAGTAAACGTGCTGGAGCGGGTCCGGTCTGTACACCAGCGTAAAGACGTCCCAGTCTTGTGTTTCCACCAGGTGAGTTGCAGCCTCGGTCCGGCGGTCGAACGCCTCCGTAAATTCTTCTTCCACATAGTTATCTGGAATAAAAACGTACTCGCCGTCACAGACCTCTCGTAGTTCCTCCGAGAGCGCTGGTGGATACGTGAACTCCTCCGCGTCACTGGGCGTCCACGGTCCCCCGATCATGAACCCTTCTATCTCCTGTGGTGGGTAGGTGAACGGTCCACCGACGATCCCGGTCCGGATCCCCTGATCACCGAGCAGTTCCCAGTAGGTCCCCTCAGTGAGATCGCTCGAATCGGGGATATGGGTCTCGTAGGATCCCCACTCGAAGTTGCGGAACCCATAGATTCCGATATTTCCTGGTGATTTGCCCGTGTAGAACGACTGCCAGCCCGGACAGGTCGACGGGGGTATCGTGCTCTTCAGGGGGCCGACTGCGCCGTTCTCGGCCAGCCGCTGGAGGTTCGGCATCCGATCCTGCTCGAACAGCGGATCGAGGATGTCAAAATCGGCCCCATCAATACCCAAAACGAGGAGCTTCGTCATGTACCGGAGTTGTCCTGTGGGTTATTTATCCTTGATGAATGGACCTGGACTGATCGACATAGTCACGACCGACCGCAACAGTACTTGCAGTTCGCCGGGCTATTCCATGTATCCTAGCTGTTTCAGCCGATCCGCGACCTCGTCGTCAGCACTGCTCTCCCGCCGATCCCCGATGTCGATCGGCTCCTGCTGACCGACCTCAGGCTCCGGATCGAGCACGTCGAGCACGTCCCCGTCCATGTCGGTCGGGACGTCGACGCCGTGGGATGCAAGGATCGTCGGCGCGATGTCCCGGATGTCGATCTCGCCGAAGTCACCCAGTGGCTTGATGTCGGGGCCGGCCGCCAGAAAGATACCTGTAGGGGTGTTCTCGGCGGCCCAGCGGTCCGGCTCCGTTTGGACGACGCGCCGCCCCATCCCGTCGTTGACGTGGACGCCGGGGCGCTGATCGAGCACGACGTCCGGGCCGACGTCGAGGTACGGCCCCTCGTACACGTTCTCGGCGGGGTACACGCCCGAAAAAAGCGGATCGCCGTGCTCGTCGGTCACCGCCGACAGGTCTGCGATGAGTTGCTTGCGGACCGACGCCACGTCGAAGACGGGGTTGACGTAGATCGGCCCCTGGCCGCTGGCCAGCGCCTTCGTCTTTGCCGGCACGATCAGCTCCATCTTGCGCTCGCGCTTGGCGCCGGCGCTCTGGGGAACGAGTTGCTGGAGTCGCTCGGGCACCGTCGCGGCCAGCAGATCCACGACTCCGAACCGTTTTGCGACGTCGAGCGCACGCTCCCGGGTCAGCCCAACCCGCTGGAAATAGTCCTCGAGCCCGGTCGTCCGTGTCAGGTAGTCGTTCCGGGCCAGCCACTCGTTGATATAAAACTCCGTCGTGGTCGGCGCGGCGCCATGGTCGGACATCACGACCAGATTGGTACTCTCAAGATCGCCGAGTTCGCCCAGCCAGTCGTCGACCATGGTCCAGGCGCGTCTGGTGGGCTCCTCGTCCCAGAAGAAGTGATGTAGGACGTTCAGATAAAACAGCGTCACGTGCACCAGATCGAGATCCTCCTCGCGAAACAGGTCCCGCGTGACCTCCAGGCGCAACTCCAGCAGGCGGAGGATCTCATCGACCTCCGCGCCGCGCTCGTCGTTCGAGGAGAGCAGGGGATCGGGGTGGACGGCGTAGTCATACCGCTCACGCAGCCGGTCTTCGAGGTCGGACGGGTAGGTGTAGCCCGTCTCCAGGGAGCGGTACTCGCCCTCGACGGCGTCGGGGCCCCCGGAGACGACGTAGCCATCGAGTTCGCGTGGCGGGTACATCGAGGGCATGTTAACGACGCCCGTCCGGTGGCCGGCGTCGTTCATGTAGTCCCAGAGCTCGGCCGTGTCGTAATCGCGGCCGCTCATGATGTCGATGCGCTCGTTTTCGAGGTCGATGCGCTCCCACCAGAACACGCCGTGTTTGCCGGGGTTCTTCCCGGATGAGTAACACTTCCAGTTCGGGTAGGTGACGGGGGGAAGGCAGCTCCGGCTCGTTGCGTAGGACCCCGACTCCCGGAGGGCGGCGAAGTTCGGGAGGTCCCCCGCCTCGATCCAGGGCTCTGCGAGGCGCCAGCTCGCGCCGTCGAGGCCGAGGACGAACGTCCGGGTCACGTCTTCGTCTGGAGCGAGCACGGGCGAAATACCTTCGGTTTGGCCGAGGCGTGGCTCATGCCTCCTCACCGAGCAACGCCGGGAGGTCGAGCGTCGCCACCGGGAGCCACCCCAGGACGGCGGGGAGATACACCCCGAGCACCCGGTCGACGAGGACGACGACGGCGGCAACCTCGGGGGCGACGCCGAGCGCGACGAACACGGCCGTCGAGGAGGCCTCCGCCACGCCGACTCCGCCAGGGGTCAGCGGCAGGACCGTCACGCTGTAGGCCGTGACGAGCACGACCGGGAGCAACACGACCGGCGTGAACGTCCCGCCGAGCGCGTCGAGCAGGAGCCACACCCGGAGTCCGGGGAATATCATCAGCGTCCCGGCCCAGCCGAGGGCGTACGCGAGGACGACCCCGGGACGCCCGGATCGCTCCCGGAAGGCCGCCGCGGAGTCGGCACCGAAGGTTGGCAGCGCCGCCGCGAGTCCGCCGAGCCTGTCTCCGACTTTCGGGACCCGCCCGAGGAGTCCCTCCAGGCGCCCGATCAGCTCTCCGGCGACGTCGAGACGGCGCCCGGCCAGCAGGACGACCGTGCCGGCGGCGAGGTAGATGGCAGTCGAGAGCGCGATGACGAGCAGCCACCCCGGGGCGAGTCGCGGCGCGAACGCGGCGAGGCCGGCGAGCGCGACGACGCCGTACAGCGCCGCGTACAGCCCGGTGTTCAGCCCGGCGATGCTCACGGCTTCGGGCCAGTCGCTGTCGGTGTAGTGGCGCAGTATCAGCGGCGCGATGGAGTGGCCCGACGCCTTCGAGGGGATCACGTGGTTGATGAACTTGATCGTCAGGTCGATCCGTGCGGTCGTCGCCAGCGACACCTCCACCCGGCCCGAAAGCAGGGCGTACCACATCGAGAACCGGGAGCCGAACTCCATGGCGGTGATCCCGAGAATCGCGAGGACGACGACCGCCGGAACGCCCGCGAGGTCCGACGCGGCTCCGGCCCAGTCGACGTCGCGGGCGACGTACCAGAACGCGCCGAGCGCCACC
>JBDGQL010000071.1:20687-48764 GCA_042219105.1 Karumarchaeum halophilus (SeqCode)
ATCTCGTGGCCGGCGGTGACGACGTCCTTGAGCAGCGCCGGGTGGCTGTCGGCGATGTCGGAGACGGTGAAGAAGGTGGCCCGGGCGCCGACGGCGTCGAACGCATCGAGGAACATGGAGACGCCATCGCGGCCGAGCGCCTCCGCCCCTGCGGTGCCCGCCGCGTTCCGGTAGGCGGGTGCGTGCTGGAAGAACTCCAGGTCCACGGAGAGCGCGGCGGGCACCTGTGGCATGGGTGGTCGATAACACGCCACGACACTTGGTTCGTGCGCTTGTCGCGTCACCGCGGACGACGCACGCGCTCGTCGCGTCCTCGGCATCGACCTGCGCGCCGGATCGCGCCGCAACCGGCGCGCACCGGCAGATTCAAACCCGCGACACTCCAGACTCGGAGCATGGCCACCCCAGACGCGTGGTCGACGGCCGCCGTTTTCGGGCTCGACGTCAGCCTCACGCTCGTCGGCCTGCTCGTCGCGGCGGCCGTCCTCGTCTGGGGGTTCGAGCGCTACCGGCGGACGTTCTCGAAAACCGAGTTCGGGATCGCCCTGCTCATCGCGCTCGGGTTGCTCTCGGTCACCGTCCTTCCCGACGCGTTCGTCTTTCTCGCTGACCTGCTGAACGTCAGCGAGACGTTCCGCGCCGTCCAGCTCACCGCGAACGTCGTCTTCGTCTTCCTGCTTCTGTACGTCATCTCGATGATCAACGACAACCGGGCGACGGTGACCCGGCTCACCCGGAGCCTGACCGTCCAGCAAGCCTCGCCCGCGGAGGAGGACTCCGCGGCGTCCCTGTACGTCGTGATCCCCGCCTACAACGAGTCCGGGACGATCGCCGGCGTTCTCGACTCGCTGCCCGAGACGGTCGAGGGGCACACGGTTCGCGCCGTCGTCGTCTCCGACGGTTCCGACGACCGGACGACCCGGGCCGCAAGCGAGCACGACGCCATCGTCGTCGAACACCCGATCAACCAGGGCCAGGGCGGCGCACTCAGGACCGGCTTCGAGATCGCCCGCCGGAACGGCGCCGAGATCGTCGTCACGATGGACGCCGACGGCCAGCACCCCGCCGACCAGCTTCCGGACCTCGTCGAGCCGATCGTGAACGACGAGGCCGACTACGTGCTCGGGTCCCGGTACCGCGGGGAGGACGCCTCGGGCAACTCCCTTGCCCGCCGGGGCGGCATCCGGGCGTTCACCTGGCTCATCAACGCGATGGCGAAGACGGACATCACCGACTGCACCAACGGTTTCCGGGCGATTCGTGGCTCGCGGCTCGGCGATCTGACGCTGACCGAGGAGCGCTTCTCCGCGCCCGAACTCATCATCGAGGCGCGCAAGAACGGGCTGCGGATCGCCGAGGTGCCGGTGACGATCCGCGAACGCGGGGCCGGCGAGACGAAAAAGCCGGGACTGGGGTACGCGGTCGGCCTCGCGCGGACGATTCTGGTGACGTGGATCCGGTGACGGTGACCGCGTGACCCCGGTGGATCACTTGTACCCGAGATCCTTGAGCAGTCCGTCGATCTGGAGCCTCTCGCCGTCACGGGCGCCCTCCTCGGGCATCCGGTTTCTAAGCCGGGTCGCGATGCGGTCGTCCTCGATCGGCGAGAGTTCGAGGGGATCAGCCTCCAAATCGTACAGTTCGTACTCCCAATCGCGGTTCGGATACGAGACGTACTTGTAGCCCCCCGCCCGAATCGCGCGCTGCCAGTTCTCCTCGCGGAGCAGCGACTTCCCGCAGGCGCGGATGTACGCGTCGCGGTCGGATACCCCGTCGGGCGGCAGGAGCGACTCGCCGTCCATCCTCACCTCCGCTCTCTCTTCCCCTTTTGCTTCCTTTTCACGCTCGATCTCGCCCTCCTCGTCACGCTCGGTCTCACCCTCTTCATCGCGCTCGATCCCCGCGAGGTCCAGAAGCGTCGGCGCGACATCGACCTGCCGAACCTGCGCGTTCACCGTCGCGTCGTCGATGCCCGGGCCGGAAAGGACGAAGGGGACGTTCGCGACGAAATCGAAGACGTTCTCGCCGTGGCCGTCCTCCATGAAGTGATCCGGAATCGGGGGGTCGCGGTCGAACCGGCGCTTGAGCCGGCGTTCGAGTCCCCTGGTGTCGACGCCGAGACCGTACCGGACCCCTGTCCGGAGAAACTTGCTCACCCAGTGGAGGGGACCGCCGCGGTAGGCGATCGCTTCACCGTGATCACCGTGCAGCGCAATCGCGGTGTTCTCGAGAAGCCGGTCACACAGCGCCTCGAGACGCCGGTCGAGCGCCGAAAGCGTCCGGGCGTATGGGTACCTTCCATACTGGGGGTCGTCGTACCCCTCCGGAACCCGGATCGGATCGTGGATCTCCCAGAGGTGCAGATAACAGAAGAACGGCTCCGCCAGTCCTTCGAGGACGCCGGCGGCCTCCTCGAACCAGTCGCCAAGGAGTTCCTCGCGCCGGTCGCGGTACCTGTAGGTGTCGAACCCCCGGTCGAGCCCGGTGTCCTCGATTAGCGGTCCGGTGACCAGCGCGGCGGTGTCGTAGCCGGCCGCCGAGAACTCCTCCGCGAGCGTCGGGACCGACTCCGCGAGCCGGGCTTCCTCCAGGGAGTACACGCCGTTTCGCTCGGAGTAGGTCCCCGTCATGACGCTCGCGACACACGGCGTCGTAGTCGTCGCCGTCGCGAACATGTCGGTGTAACTGATCCCGTCGGCTGCGAGTCCGTCGATAAAGGGCGTATCGGCGTGGTCGGTACCGACGAAGTCCTCACGGAGGCAGTCGACACAGACGAAACACAGGTTGGGTCGGGTCATGGGGAGGTCGCTCAGCCGGCGTCGGAGTAGCCCAGGTCGCGGAGCCGCGCTTCGACGTCCCCGGAGACCTCCGCCCGTTCGACGTCGACCTCCTCCTCGCCTTCGACCATCGAGACGTCGGCGTCACGGGCAACTACCTTGCGCTCGAAGTCCTGCCACGCCAGGGTTGCCGTCTCGTGCCACGGCGCGACCGTCAGCGTCTGTTCCGTTCGCTCCTCTCTGAGGTCATTGCCCTGCCAGGTCTCCGGGGGTTCGATCCCGACCGCGCCGGCGAGCGTCGGCGCGATGTCGAGCAGGCTACATCGGTCGCCGAGGGAGTCGATACCTTCCAGGACGACCGGAACGCGAATGATGGAGTCTGCGACTCGGCGCCGGTAGCCCTGGTGGTAGTAATACCCCTCCTCGCCGAGTTCGTCGCCGTGGTCGGCGGTGAAGGCGAACACGGGGTCCTCGGTCCGGAGTTCCGACCGCAGGCGCTCGATTCGCGAATCGACGCGCCCGAGCGCGTCCCGGTAGGCCTCGAGGATGGTCTCCCGTTCCGCCGGCGTGATCTCCGAGGACCCGAACCAGTGGCGGCCGCCGCTTGCCTCGGCTTTCCGGTCGAGGTCTCCCGGGATGGCGTCCTCGCCGGTGCCGTAGGGGCGGTGGCTCCCCATCTGGTGCACCCAGAGAAAGCGCGGCGGGTCGGCGTCGTTGAACCGCTCGATGGCCTCCTCGACGACGGCACCGTCCTCGGGGAGGTCGTCCATGTTTGCCTCCATCGGGTAGATCCGGCGGTACACCTGCCGGACGATATCGAACGATCCGAGATACTCCCGGAGACTGCTCCGGCGATTCCGGGCCGGGTTGTCCCCGCCGCCGGACATGTAGTTATCGTAGTGATCGAAGCCGGCGTCGAAGCCGAAGGCAGCGTCAGCCTGTGCCGTCGGCGCGAGTCCGATCGTCGTGTAGCCGGCGTCCTGTAGCACTTTTGCGAGCGAGGGGCCGAGCACCTTCGATTGGACGGCGGCGCTCAGACGTGCGGACTGGAGCGCGGCAAGGCTCGGCCGGGTGTAGTGACCGGCGGTAACGCCGGTGAGGACGTCGTGACCGCTCACGAACGGCATGGCGTCGACGAAGTCCCGGCGGACGGAGTCCGCGGTGAGGAGGATGACGTCCCTCATGGGCTTGGTGTATCCGGGTCGACAGAAGCCCTGATAGATATTCGCCGGGGTATGGCGGAGGCGAATTCTATCAATCGTTCTATCGACTCCTATAGGTATCTGGTTCGCGCCGTGTATACAATAGCTTCGAAGACGGTCGGAGCCTCGCGAGCGGTTACGCCTCTTCAGTCCGCTCTGCACCCATCTCAGTTCGCGCTGTCACCGGGCTTCGGTTCGCTTGTAGATCACCACGTAGCCCTCCCAGCCAGGGAGGTTCGAATCAACAGCTGTCTCTAACTGTCCAGCAATCCGTTTTCCTCGATGTAACTGTGGACGTAATCGTGACGTTCCACCTCGATCTCCGACAGAAACCGATACGCTTCGTGCTGGTCGTCGAGTTCGATCTCGAACTCCGAATCAGCCGGGGTCACCCGAAAAACGACGTTCACCGTATGCCGACTCGCCTCGCCGGCCACCGCGCTCGTCTCCCAGAAGTGCGCGTACACGCCGAGGCGTTCCTCGATCGCCACGTCGATTCCGAGTTCCTCCTGCGCCACCCGGCGTGCCGCCGCCTCCAGTTCCTCCCCCTTGTACAGCCGCCCACCGGGCCAGAACCACTCACCCTTCGCGGGCTCGTTCGTTCGCTTCGCGAGCAAGATCCCCTCCTCGGTCTCGAGCACGACCTCGACACACACCTGGGGCATCCGTGCGGTGAACTCCGCAAACAGATCCTCGGAAACGTGCTCGTCGTGAATCTCCATGGTCGAGCACCGAACTGACCCGTCCTAACCGTATCGGATCAACGGCGTCAACCGGGAGTTGACTGGTTTGTGTCCGGGCATACAGTACCCATCACCCGGGATCGACGTCGAACGACACCCCGATCTCCACATTAGGACTGTACGACAACCGTGCCCGCCAGACGTCGCGTCCGTGTACTGCTTCTTCCAGGCGTTCGACCCCGGTGTGATCGGGCTCCGGATCGACCGCGATGGACGCGACCCCGCGCTCGCCGGTCACGGCGAGCCCCCCCTCCCGTGTCTCCATTGGCTCGTAAGACACGAGCACCTCGACGAACTCGTTATCGCGACTCTCGAAGGCGGCCTCGTCCTCGATCCGGACTCGTTCGCGGGCCCGGTCCAGGGTGAACACGCGCGAGAGCGACGACAGCCCCGCGGCGTCCGGATACGCGCCGGAGAGATCGAGCCCGAAGGTGTCGGTGTCCTCGCCCTCGGTCCGCCCGGTCACCGTCGCGGCGTACTCCTCGCCGGCAGCCTGCTCGGTGCCGTTGACGTGGGGCACGCTGTGGCCGAGTGAGCGCGCGACCAAGTACTCATACCGGCGTTCTGAGAAGTAGCCGGCGTCGTAAGACGGGGACCCCAGATCGGTGAGATGGCTCTCGCCGCGGTGGTGAACGACGAACGAGCCCAGGTCGTTGTGGTTGTGGGACTCGTCGTTGTGCCCGCCCTTGGCCACGACGACCAGTCCCTCCGGATCCGCGGGATCGACCCGCGAGAGCCACCAGTCGTAGCCGGCGAGGTGGACACGCCGGGATGGCGTCGGGACCGTCAGATCCTCCGGGACGGCTCGAACCGCCTGGAGGGTGTGCAAACTCTCCCCTAGCCCGTCTACCGACGGGTCGTCCTCGAACTCCCGGCGGCCGCGGGCGGCCAGCTCGGGGAGGTCGAGTTGCCGGCCGAGCCAGCACGCGATGAACGGATCCACCCGTCCGTCCTCGGAGCCATCGGAGAACGGGACGAAACGTCCGGGACTCATCTCGATCCACAGCGGGTAGCGTGCGATTTCCTCGACGATCGGCGGCGAGAGCAGCGAGTACGCCCCCCCGGTCCTGGCACGGAGGTGCGCAGCGAGGGTGACGTAGTTGCCGAAGCCGAAGTTCCAGTAGCCAATGCCCTCTGCCGTTCCCCCGTCGGGGCCGAAGTCTCCGAGGTAACCCTCCAGGCTCCGCGCCGCCTTCGCGACGATCGCGGCCTGGCGGTCGGGGTCCTCCAGCAAGTAGAGTGCGGCGACGCTCACGCTGGCGTTACAGACCGCGTTCCAGTTGTTGGTCGGCGGGTCGAACCACCAGAAGTCCTCGCGGGCCTCGTAGGGCGTGAACACCCGGCGGTCGACCTCCTCTCGGATCCGCTCGCGTAGCGCTGGGTGGAGCCGGTCGCCGAGGACGTGGTCGAGTTCGGCGAGCTGCCGGGCCGTCCTGACCGAGCGAAGCGCCACGTTACGTTCCTCGTCGGGGACGATGCCGGGAAGCCCCGCATGGTTCTGTGGACCGTCGCTGTGTTCCCCGCCCAGGTGTGCGGGCAGGAGCCAGGTCGCCTGTTCGCAGACCGCCCAGGCGTAATCGAGAACGTCGTCGAGGTAGGCACCCTCGCGTTCGAAACACTCCGCAAGCGCGAGCGCCGAGAGCCGCGACCGGCGCGTGTTCAGCACATCCCCGTAGTTCCCCCGCGTTCCGGTCCGGTGGTATTCGAGATAGCTGCTCGCCGGGAGCGACGGGACCGGTTCACCTTTCGCATCTGCCGCCCGCCCTATGATTTCCTCGACGACGGGGGCTGTCAGGTCCTCCGTGGCCAGTTCCGCGAAGGCGTCGGTGTCGTCGTAGGTCGGCAGCGGACTCTTCGGAGGGGACTCCCGGAGCGCTTCGCTAATTCCCTCCGTGGTCCACCCGGCGGGGGGGTATTCGTGGTCGAACGTCTCTCGTGGCATGCCGGGTCCATTCGTGAGCGCCGATAAAGACCTTCGGGTCGCGACGACTGTGCTCGTCTCTTGCCGGTGCTCGCTGTCACCGGGGGTGGCGATCACCGGTACACAGTGAGAACAGTCATTGTCAGAGGACGGGACCCGGATCTCGCTACCAGGTCAGCCCCTCGTAGACGATTCCCTCCCGCCGGTCGATCGCGTGGCGGCCGTCGATCACGACGGGGGTCTCCATCGCACCGAACCCGCTGTCCAGCCCGGCGATCTCCTCCCACTCGGTGACGACCAGGGCGGCGACCGCACCATCGAGAGCGTCCTCGGGCGCCTCAGCGTACTCAATGCCGGGAAACTCCTCGCGCATGTGCTCGCTCGCGACGGGGTCGTAGGCAACGATTTCGGCACCGCGCTCCTGCAGTCCCTCGATCACGGGGATCGCGCGGGCGTTCCGGATGTCGTCGGTGCCGGGCTTGAACGCGAGTCCGAGCACGGCGACGCGCTCGCCGGCGACGTCCACGTGACGGTCCATCAGCCCCAGCAGGCGGTCGGGCTGGCGGTCGTTCACCTCGATCGCCGCTTCGAGCATCGCAGGGTCGTAGTCGTACTCCCGGGCAGCGTGGATGATCGCCTTAGTGTCCTTGGGGAAGCAGTTGTGGACCACGAGACCGTCAGTTGTGACGAACGTGTGGGTGTCAGCGACTTCAAGAGAGTACACGTCGGTATCCCCGTCCTCGACAGTGACCTCACGGACAGGGACAGTAGTGAACCCCCCGTCAGCAGTGTGCCCGGTCGGCTTGATGTCCTGTGTTTTGTCTAAGCGAGCCTGGATTTTCTCTTGTTCTGGCTCCAGAAACATCTCCTTCAGTGCCGCAACCTGGCGTTTCGAACTCACACGCAGGAAGTGTGCAGGCCGGGTTGATTTGGCTGACTGAGAGGTTTTGTAGCTCGGAACGATACCGATACTGTGGAGCAGGAGTTGCATCCCGTCGATCAGATCCTTGCTCACGGAGCCATAATCGTAGACGACCGCGTTCGAGTGGCTCGTATACTCAATATAGCCGTCCCCCCGGAACAGGCCTGCGAGGAGCGCGATGCGCTGGTCGTCGGTCGCGGGGAACGCCTTGTCCGGAACCGCCGCCGAATACGAGCCTGTTCCACACCCAAGCCATTCGATGAACTCGGCGAAGACTCTACTTGATACTTCGATCTGTGTCGATGTTTCTTGATTTTCGGTCCGATACCGGATGCCCAGTTCATCGTAGTAGGACTCCACGTCGTCTACGTACGATTCCTCCTCAGAGGGGTGAACGCTCAGACAGACTCGACGGCGCGTCGTAGAGCCGTGGCCTAATGTGTCATCATTGATGTGGCCCTCGCTGAGGTAGTATCCAATAAAGCGCCAGAAGTCCTCATCGATGGGGAACATCGCCGGAATGTACGTCTGTCCACCCCCTTTCGTCGTGAAGATACCAACTTCGGTTCTGTCGATCGGGAGTTCATCTTCGTGTTCGAGGAACGCATCGAGTGGCAGGTAGTTCCCCTCGACGAGATCGTTGAGTTTGTGATAACTGAACTGTCGGTTGTACTCCTGGAGTATCCCGTACAGTTCGTCTCTGACCGTCGCCAGTTCGGTCTCCGGTTTCAGATAGACCCGATCATTCTCGAAGGCCGGGGATGAATCGACGATATCGATGAGATCGAACGACTCCACGGGGTCGCTCGGTAGATCCATCATCACCGGGAGTCGGTCGCCCTCCTCCAGAGCGCTCGCCGTCTGTACCTTGGCCTTGCGTCCCTCAAGCGTGACCATCGGATGGTCGTGGGTAACGGTCACCGTCTTGTTCATCTTCGTCCGGATGGTGTGCAACTGCCCCTCATACGGACGGCGTGTTGCGGCCCGTACGGGCTTGAACTCGAACGCGCCGGTCTCGGATCGGCTGAGGACCGACACCGATTCGACCGTCCCATCGGAGACGTAACACTCGAAGAACTCGGCGAGCGTGAGGTGTTTTACGCCGTCTTTGTCCTTCGCCAGGATCTGCTGGTCGCCGGTGAGGCAACTCCCGCCCCACCCCAAGCCGGACCGCAGGAACTTCGCGCCGATGCGGTCGTCGAGGCCGATGGCGTCTGCGACCTCGTAGGCGTCGACGCCGAGTTCCTTGCAGACGTTCCCCAGATCGTTGATCAGGGAGACCTTCGAGGCGAGGAAGGCGTTGTTGGCGTACTTGATCATCTCGGCTTCGCGGGTGCCGGTCTCGACGACCGGCGCGTCGTGGTCCTCCAGGAGGGGCGCGTACAGTTCGTTGAGACGCTCCAGTGCCGTCGGATCGGCGCTGCCGAGGACGATCTTGTCGGGGTGCATGAAGTCCTCGACGGCGGTGCCCTCGCGCTGGAACTCGGGGTTCATCGCGACGTGGAGGTCCTCGCCAGCGGTCATCCCCGAGGCCTCCTCGATGATGGGCGTGATGACGTCAGCCGTCGTCCCCGGGATGACGGTACTCTTCACGACGACGGTGTGCTCGCCCGCCGCCGCGGTGAGCGTCTTACCGAGCGTTTCGGCTGCGGCCTCCATGTAGGAGAGGTCGATGCTCCCGTCCTCTCGTGAGGGCGTCAGGAGCGCGAGAAAGGTGAGGTCGGTGTCCAGCACGGCGTCGTAGTCGGTGGTCGCCTCCATGCGGTCCCCCCCGTAGGTCGCGACCAAGTCATCGAGTCCAGGTTCGCTGATCGGTGATTCGCCGGCGTTGATCGCCGCGACGACATCCTCGTCGATGTCGACGTTCGTGACCTTGTGGCCGAGGTCGGCAAAGCAGGCGGCGACCGACGTGCCGACGTACCCCGACCCGACAATACTCACTCTCATCATCCGGATTCAGACCGGGGGGCGAAAAGAGCGTTTGGGATTCCCCCAGTGGGGGGTGTCCGGGTGTATAGTTCGAACGACCCCCCCTACCGGTGGTCCGATTGTCAATCCGTCCGTCCGACAGTATCACTCGCGGTGGGCAACGATCCGGATGTGGTCGCCGTTTTCCGCGTTCGCCGCTGAAGCACCCGAAAGCTCGTATGTCGTCGGATCGACCGGTTCGCCGTTCACCTCGACGATCACTGTGGCGTTCTCCTCGGTGTAGGTCTCCCCGTCGTAGCGCACGCTGTCCTCGGTGACGCCGATCCCGAGGGTCCACATCGCGTACTGCAGGGTGACCTGCTGGGCGTGGACGTGCCAGACCTCGCCGTCGCCACCCTCGAAGTGGAACGCGCCGTACTCTCGTGCGTTCTGGAACGCTCCCCGGCTGAAGTCGAGTTCTGTCCCGCCGATCGTGACGTTGATCGTCCCGTGCTCGTGGACGCTCCCGACGTTCGTCGGAGTTATAACGGGGTTTTCGAGTCCGCTCGAAGGGGTGTTCCCGGTAAAGAACAGCACGTACGCCACGACGACGACGGGGATCACGACGAGCGCACCCACGATGATCCCCCGCAGGCCGATGCCCTCCTCCTCGTCGTCCCCGATCCTGCGGCGGTCGATGGGTCCGAGTTCGTCCTCGTGGGCCGTTTCGAGGTGGGCGAGGTAGTCGCTCTCCGAATTGAAAGACTCCCCACAGTAACTACAGTCCGACATTGCTCACCGTTGCTTGTTGGGTCAAGCTAATCAAACATTTGGGTCCGACGGCGTGCCCAGGCCCTTCCATCGTCGGGGGGCGGGAGCCGGCCCCTCGTGATCTCGATGGCGACGCGGCCTTCGTGTTCGGGTCATGTCAGGGCGAGCGACCGGGTGGTTTCGCGGTGGTCGCTATGCAAAACAGTACGGCCTGCAAGTGGCTAATACTGTCGGTCACGACTCGATGGAGAATGGAGATATTCGACGCCCAGGGGTGGCGAATTCCTCCACGAGCTTGTGACCGACAGTATAAATACGTCGGTGATCGCCCAGGATGCCTGCGAATCGCGTGCCAGCGACGACCCCCACCATGCAGCCTGTCTCTTACCCACATCGATACCCACATCTTTCGAGGAGATCGGCGATCGTAAATCGACGTGTGAGCCATGAGGGTATCTGGTTATGGCCACGGTAGACATATACACCCGGACGTGACTCTGTTACGCGCCACGACACCAGATTAATGCGTTCGGCTCGTGCCACACTTTTTTGTGATATTATAGTTACGCAAATTACGTCCGGGTGTGTATACTGTCGGACAGAAGTATTGATAATTCGAAGGCCCCCCGTCCCGGGGGTTCGATTATCAATGTCTCTGTCCGACAGTATATTACTCGTACTCGATCGTCGCCGGCGGCTTGTGGGTCACGTCGTACACGACTCGTGATACGTTCTGCAACTGCCCGGTGATCCGCGACTGAATGCGCTGGAGGGTCTCCCAGTCGATCTCCTGGGCGCGGGCGGTCATGCCGTCGCGTGACTCGACCGACCGGACGGTCACCACCCAGCCGTGGACGCGGTTGTCACCTTTCACGCCCGTTGCCTTCCCGAGCACGGCGGCAAAGGCCTGCCAGGGGTCGTACGCCTCCAGTTCGTCCTCGACGATCGCGGTCGCCTCCCGGCCCACCTCGAGTTTCTCCTCGGTGACCTCGCCGATGATCCGGACAGCGAGTCCGGGCCCCGGGAACGGCATGCGCTCGGAAACGACTTCCTCCAGGTCGAGCGCGCGGGCCACCTGCCGGACCTCGTCCTTGTAGAGGTCCCGCATCGGCTCGACGATCTCCTCGAAGTCGATGCGCTCGGGGAGGCCGCCGACGTTGTGGTGGGACTTGATCGTCCCCTCGGACTCGATGCGGTCGGGATAGATCGTCCCCTGGACGAGACAGGAAGCGTCGACCTCTCTTGCTACCCGCTCGAACTCCCGGATGAACCCTTCGCCGATGGCGTGGCGCTTCTCTTCGGGGTCGGTGACGCCCTTCAGGGCACCGAGGAAGCGCTCGCGGGCGTCGACGATCCGCAGGGAATCCATGTAGGAAAACGTCTCTCTGACCTGCTCGGTCTCGCCCTTGCGCATCAGCCCGGTGTCGACGTACACGGGTGTGAGCTGGTCACCGACCGCCTCGTAAGCCAGCGCCGCGGCCGTCGAGGAGTCCACGCCGCCCGACAGCGCGATGATCGCGTTTTCCTCGCCGATCGCCTCCTCGATCTCCGCGACTTTCTCCTCGATGAAGCTCGCGGGCTCCATCAGGCCTCCACCTCCTCGCGACGTTCGGCGAGGACGGCGTCCACGACCCCGACGAAGGGCGGGCTGGCCCGCACCGGCCGCGAGCGAAACTCGGGGTGGAACTGCGTCCCGACGAAGTACGGATGATCCGGTAGTTCCAGGATCTCCATCCGGCGTCCCGACCGTCCCGAGAAGCGCAGACCGGCGTTCTCTAGCTCCTCGATGTACTCGGGGTTGACCTCGTACCGGTGGCGGTGTCGCTCGGTGCACTCCGTCGCGCCGTAGATCTCGTGAGCTAGCGTCCCCGACCGGATATCGGTCTCGTGGGCACCCAGGCGCATCGTCCCGCCCATGTCCTCGATTCCCTTCTGTTCCGGAAGGATGTCGATGACGGGGTGGGGGGTGTCGGCCTCGATCTCCGCGGAGTGCGCGTTGGGTAGACCCAGGACGTTCCGGGCGTACTCGATGACGGCCATCTGGAAACCGAGACAGAGCCCGAGGTAGGGCACGTCGTTCTCGCGGGCGTACCGGACGGCCTCGATCTTCCCCTCGGTGCCCCTGGAGCCAAAGCCCCCGGGGACGACGATCGCGTCCATCTTCCCGAGTTGTATCTCTCCGGCGATTTCGCGCTCCGCGCCGTCGTCATCGATCAGCTTCTCGGAGTGGACCCAGTGGCGGTTCACCTCCACGGCGTGCTCGAACCCGGCGTGTTTTAGCGCCTCGTGGATCGAGATGTACGCGTCCTCGAGACCGTACTTCCCGACGAGGGCAACGTCGACCACGTCCGTCGGTTCCCGCGTGACGGTTTCGCGCCACTCGCCGCCGCGCTCTCCCTGCGGGAGCGCACGATCCGTGAGTCCGAACTGGTCCATGACGTACCGGTCGAGTCCCTCCTTCTCGACGACGAGCGGGACGCGGTAGATGTCATCGACGTCCGGGTTCGAGAACACCGCCTCCGTGGGGACGTCACAGAACAGCGCGATCTTCTCCCTCGTTTTCGTTTCGAGGGGATCCTCACACCGGCCCACCACCACGTCGGGCTGGAGGCCGATCGACCGGAGTTCCTTCACCGAGTGCTGGGTCGGCTTGGTCTTCTGTTCGCCGTTCTTCGAGTAGGGGACGAGCGTGACGTGGGCAAAGAGAATGTCGTCGTCGTCTTCCTCGTGGGCGAACTGCCGGAGCGCTTCGAGATACGGCATCCCCTCGATGTCGCCGACCGTGCCCCCGACCTCGACGATGCAGACGTCGGATCCCTCCGCAACCTCGCGGACGCGGCGCTTGATGTCGTCAGTGATATGCGGAATCACCTGGACGGTCTTCCCGAGGTAGTCCCCGGCCCGCTCCTTCTCGATGACGTCGCGGTACACCTTCCCCGTCGTCACGTTATGTTCGGTTGTCATGTCGACTTCGAGGAACCGCTCGTAGTTGCCCAGATCGAGGTCGACCTCAGCGCCGTCTTTCAGGACGTACACCTCGCCGTGCTGGAAGGGGTTCATCGTCCCGGCGTCGACGTTGAGATAGGGGTCGATCTTGACCGCCGTCACGTCGAACCCGGCGTTCGTGAGGAGACGGCCGGTGCTCGCGGCCGTGATCCCTTTGCCGAGCCCAGACATCACCCCTCCGGTAACGAAAACGAACTTGTTTCCGAGCGACGGGTCATACCCCGTCTCGGATTCCGTTGGCATACTGTGTGTGCGCAAGGCGTCATCAAAATGCTTTCGGAGCCAGTGTAAATGGTCGACCGCCGCGTTTAACATCCATCGGTCGGTTGGAGCAGGCATGACACCGGGGTTCGAGTACTCGGAGATCGGGACGTGGTTGGGGGATCTTCCGGACGATCCCGTGGCGTCTATCGGCCAGGATTCGGATCCGGCCGCCAGGTTCAATTTCGTGGTACGCGGGGACCCCGTTGACGTGAACGTGATCGGGCCCGATTCCAACGGGCCGCTGGTGATCACGTCGACGGTTACGTTCCCCGAGGAGGTGCTGTCGGTGGTCCGGACGCGGCCGGACCGATTTTTCCGGGAAACGAGCGCCATCATGGCGAGCACTCCCGGCTACCACCAGTTCACCGACCGGGAAGGCAACCCCGCCGACGCCGGGTCGTTCTCCGCTCTCCACCTGCGTCACCACGTCTATCCGGACGGCGGGGACAAACACACCGTCCTCACCGGCGTCATCGACCTGTTGACGTCGGCGGAGCACCTCCACGACGCCGGGAAGCGCCTCGTGAACGCTGCCGGCGAACCCTGATATGAGTCCGGAGTATACGGGTCGACAGAACTGTTGATAGAATTAGCCTCCACCGCACCCGGCGAATATCTATCAGGACTTCTGTCGATCCGTATATACTGTCGGACAGAGACACTGATAATCGAACCCCCGGGACGGGGGGCCTTCGAATTATCAATACTTCTGTCCGACAGTATACCCCCGTGTCACGCGGCGAGGTCCGGAGTCGTCCGGTAGGACTGAATCGCTGCCCCACCGACTACGGCGAACAGGAGGAGGATGCCGACCGGGTAGCTCACCGCAAAAACCGAGTCCGGCGGCTGGACGATCGACTGGCGCATCAGGTACACGACGACAGGGAGGAGTCCGGCCCCGATCGCCAAGAGCGCGCGGAACCCGGAGCGCTCCGGGGCGAGCCGCCACCCGACGATCCCGGCAAACAGGAGCGCCGCGAACGCCGGCAGCAGGACCGCGTACTGGGCAGCCTGGATCGGCGCGGTGTACACGCTCACGACGGGCGGGCCGAGCGTCACGACCGCCGGGAGCAACACGAGCGCGCCCAGCAGCGCCCGGCGGACGTGTTTGAACGAGGCGGCATCGCTGTAGGCCCACACGGCGGCGGTGACGAACAGCCCATAAATCGCCATCGCCGTCCAGTAGTGTGCGGCGAGCACCTCGGGGACGAACGACATGACGGTCGCGCGGCCGAGGATTATCTGTATTGGGAGCAGGAGCGTCCCGGCGGCGATGACGCCCATGATGCGTCGTGACGCTCCATCGCGGTACGCCAGAGCCGCCGTTCCGACGATGGCGAACCCGGCGAACATGGCGACCACGCGGTGGATCCACTCGAACGCGCTCGGCATCGTCGCCGGGAACAGATTCAGCAGCCCGCCGTCACACAGCGGCCAGTTGGCGTTACAGGCGAGTCCGGCGGCGGTCGCGCGCGTCGAGACGCCGAGCAGCACTGTCAGGTACACCAGCCCGATCGACACGAGCACGGCACTCCGGTAACTCCCGCGGAGGTACCCTCTGACGCTCCGAAACGTTTGCCCACGTTCGGCTTTGCCCACCTCTGTCACCTCACCTCTTTTTCGGATAGGAGGCATAAATGCGGCGCGGATCGCCACCGCTGGCCCCCACAATCGACAGGAAAGGTAGCTTTTTGCTCCCCGACGGTAGTGGATCGGTATGGGATTAGACGAGGACGCTCTGGACTATCACGCCCGCACTCCTCCCGGAAAGATCGCCATGTCCACGACGAAGCCGACGAACACCCAGCGCGACCTCAGCCTCGCGTACTCCCCCGGCGTCGCCGCCCCGTGTCGCCGTATCGACGACGACGAGGGCGACGCCTACGCCTACACCGCGAAGGGTAATCTCGTGGGAGTGATCTCCAATGGCTCCGCAGTGCTCGGACTCGGTGACATCGGCGCCCAGGCCTCCAAACCCGTCATGGAGGGCAAGGGCGTTCTGTTCAAGCGCTTCGCCGACATCGACGTGTTCGACGTCGAACTCGACAGCGCCGACCCGGAGGCGTTCGCCGCGTCCGTCGCCGCGATGGAGCCCACCTTCGGTGGCATCAACCTGGAGGATATCAAGGCCCCGGAGTGTTTCGAGATCGAGAGCCGACTCCGGGCGGAGATGGATATCCCCGTGTTTCACGACGACCAGCACGGGACGGCCATCATCTCCGGCGCGGCACTCCTGAACGCCGCCGAAATCGCCGACAAGACACTCCCCGAACTGGATGTCGTCTTCTCGGGCGCAGGCGCGAGCGCCATCGCGAGTGCGAAGTTCTACGCCTCGCTGGGGGTGCGCACGGAGAACATCACCGTGTGTGATTCCTCGGGGATCATCACCGAGGACCGCGCCACAGCGGGCGACGTGAACGAGTACAAGGCCGCCTTCGCGCGCGACGTGCCGGCGGGCGACCTCGCGGACGCGATGAAGGGGGCCGACGTGTTCGTCGGGCTGTCGGTTCCGGACATCGTCTCCCCGGCGATGATCCGGTCGATGGCAGCGGACCCGATCGTGTTCGCGATGGCCAACCCCGACCCGGAGATCAGTTACCACGAGGCAAAGAACGCCCGCGAGGACACGGTCATCATGGCGACGGGGCGGTCTGACTTCCCAAACCAGGTCAACAACGTGCTCGGCTTTCCGTTCATATTCAGGGGCGCACTCGACGTGCGAGCGACCGAGATCAACGAGGAAATGAAGGTGGCCGCGGCGCGCGCGCTGGCCGATCTGGCACAACGGGACGTCCCCGACGAGGTCGTGAAGGCCTACGGGGACGAGCCCATCCGTTTTGGCCCGGAGTACATCATCCCGAAGCCGGTCGACTCGCGGGTCCTGTTCGAGATTGCGCCGGCGGTCGCCCGGACAGCAGTCGAGTCGGGGTGTGCACGTGTGGACCTCGATTTCGAGACGTACCGCGAGCGTCTCGAAGCCCGTCTCGGAAAGTCCCGCGAGATGATGCGGATCGTCCTCAACAAGGCCAAGAGCGATCCAAAGCGCGTCGCGCTCGCGGAGGGTGACGACGAGAAGATGATCCGCGCAGCCTACCAGCTCGTGGAGTCGGGTATCGCCGAGCCGATCCTGATCGGCGACCGGGAGGTGATCCAGGCGACGATCAGTAAACTCGGCTTCGATTTCGATCCGGAGATCGTCGACCCCGATTCGAGCGACCACGCCGAGTACGCCGAGCGGCTGTACGAACTCCGCAAGCGCAAGGGGATCACCGAGAGCGAGGCCCGCGATCTCATCGAGACAGACGCGAACTATCTGGGGAGCGTGATGGTCGAGTGTGGCAACGCCGACGCCCTGCTGACGGGACTCACCCACCACTACCCCTCGGCGCTGCGCCCGCCCCTCGAAGTGATCGGCACGTCGCCGGACGCCGAGTACGTCTCCGGGGTGTACATGCTCGCGTTCCGGAGCCGCGTCGTGTTCTGTGCCGACACGACCGTCAACCAGGCCCCCTCCGAGGACGTTCTCACCGAGGTCGCCCGCCACACTGCCGACCTCGCGCGCAGCTTCAACGTCGAACCCCGCGTTGCGATGCTGTCCTACTCGAACTTCGGCAGCGTCGACACGGAGGGAACCCGCAAGGTGAGCCGCGCCGCGACCCGGCTCCGCGAGCATCCCGACATCGATTTTCCGGTCGATGGGGAGATGCAGGCCGACACCGCCCTCGTCGAGGACATCCTCACGGGCACCTACGAGTTCGCCGATCTGGACTCGCCGGCGAACGTCCTCGTGTTCCCGAACCTCGAGGCCGGCAACATCGGCTACAAGCTCCTCCAGCGACTCGGCGGCGCGGACGCGATCGGGCCGATGCTCGCCGGGATGGACAAGCCGGTCCACGTGCTCCAGCGCGGCGACGAGGTGAAGGACATCGTCAACCTCGCCGGCGTCGCCGTGACGGAGGCACAGACGACCGAGGAGTCGCCGGATCTGGACGATTTCAGCTGACCCGGACCGGTCGAAACCCATGCGGGACGGACGCCGACAGTCGCTCGGCGGATAGTCAGGCTGAAAGGAGTGGCGTCCCGAGTAGGCGCGATGGCACGCCACGAGGGGAAAAAGTCGGTTCTGCGTTCCGGACCCGTCGTGAGTCGCGGACGCCGAATCGACGCGACCCTTCACAGCGCGCTCAGAGCGTTTCCCGGCCCGCGCGTGGCGTGGTCACCGCCCGACGGTCCGGCCCTGGTCGGGTGTGAGTCCGCGGCGACGATCACCGCGAACGGCCCCGACCGGTTCGATACGATCCGCAACGAGGCCGAGACTGTGTTTTCCTCGGTCGATGTTGCCGCCGAGGGGTCGCCGCCGGAGTCGCTCGCCCCACGGCTCTTCGGCGGGTTCGCGTTTCACGACGGCTTCCGATCGGGTCCACCGTGGCATGGCTTCCCCGGCGCGCGGTTCGTCCTCCCGCGAGTTATTCTCCTCGAAGACGACGGGGAGACGTGGCTGTCTGTGACCGAAACCGGACCCGACGCGACGCCGGCATCGGCCGCCAGAGCCCTCGAAACCGCCGAAGCGCGGATCGAGCGCGCCCCCCACCGCGACGGTCCCCCCCCGGGCGTCGCCACTACCGAGCGCGTTCCTGGCCGGGCGGGCTGGCGCGAGCAGGTCGAGCGTGCGCTCGACCGAATCAGAGCCGGCGAACTCGAGAAGGTCGTCCTCGCCCAGCAGCTCACGGCCCACCTGCACGGGACGTTCCGGCTGGCCGACGCGCTCTCCCGGCTTGATCGAGCGTACCCCGGCTGCTACCGGTTCGCCGTCGATCCCGGGGTCGGGACAGCGTTCTTCGGAGCGACCCCGGAACGCCTCATCACCCTCGAAGACGGACAGGTACGAACCGTGGCCCTCGCGGGATCCGTCGGCCGAGGTGGCACCGAACGCGAGGACGAGCGTCTCGCCACAGAACTCAAGCGTAGTGAGAAGATCCGCCACGAACACGACATCGTCGTCGGGGCGATCCGCGACCAGATACGGTCAGTCGCTGACGGCGTCGCCATGGGAGAGGTCGGCGTTCGGAAACTCGCGAACGTCCAGCATCTGGAGACGCCGATCAGGGCCGATCAGGACGGTGAGACACACGTCCTCGACCTCGTGGAGGCGCTGCACCCGACGCCCGCAGTCGGTGGCCTGCCCCCCGAAACGGCGGGCCGGACGATCGCCGAGACCGAGCAGTTCGACCGGGGCTGGTACGCCGCGCCGGTCGGCTGGTTCGACGCGGAGGGGAACGGCACCTTCGCCGTCGGCATCCGCTCGGCCGTCGCGGAAGGCGGGACAGTCACGCTGTTCGCGGGCAACGGGATCGTCGCGGATTCGGACCCCGACGTCGAGTGGGACGAACTACAGTTGAAGTACCGGCCGATCCTTGACCAACTGCGGTGACCACCACGCCCGGAGTGTACCCATGACCGCGCCGAACGTCAACACCTACTGGGGCTCCGTGATCGCCGAGGAACTCGACGAGGCCGGCGTCTCTGCCGTCTGTATCGCCCCCGGGAGCCGGTCGACGCCGCTCGCGGTCGCCTTCCACGACCACCCGGACGTCCGGGTGTTCTCCCATCTCGACGAGCGCTCGGCGGCCTACTTCGCGCTCGGCCGGGCCAGACGAACCGGGGAGCCGACTCCGCTCGTGTGCACCTCCGGTACCGCGGCCGCGAACTTCCATCCTGCCGTGGTCGAGGCCAGCAACGCGCGGGTGCCGATGCTCCTGTTGACCGCGGATCGCCCCCCGGAACTGCAGGAATCGGGGGCGAACCAGACCATCGACCAGGAGAAACTGTACGGAGACGGCGTCCGGTGGTACCGGACGCTTCCGGAGCCACGAGCCGAGCCACGCCGGATCCGGTCGCTACGGACGACTGTGGCCCGCGCCGTCGGAGAAAGCACCGGGCAGCCTCCGGGTCCAGTCCACCTCAACTGCCCGTTCGCGAAGCCGCTCGAACCGACCGAGGTTCCCGGCGACGTTCCCGAGAGCTTCCCGACGGAGCACCCCCGTGCCGCCTCGGGCCGCGAGGGCCCATACGTCTCACTCCACCGGGGACGCCCGACGCTGGACGAGGCGGCGCTCACGCCGGTCGTCGAGGCAGTCGCCGCCGCCGACCGTGGCCTGATCGTCGCCGGTCCCGCAAACGCGCCGACGCCCGGCCCCGACGACCTCGCCGCGCTCGCCTCCGCGACCCGATTTCCCGTCCTGGCCGATCCCCTCTCGGGCGCCCGGTTTGGCTCTCACGTCCCGGAGATTCTCGCGTGTGGCGGCTACGACGCGTATCTCGACGCCCGGATCACGGAGTCCTGGCCCGATCCGGACGTCGTCCTCCGGTTCGGCGCCTCACCGACCTCGAAGACGCTCCGGCAGTACCTAGACCGCGCGGATCCGCGCCAGTTTCTCGTCGATCCTGCGGGCGAGTGGCGCGAGGCGACGTTCGCCACGACGGATCTGATCGAAGCGGACCCGTCGTGGCTGGCCGGGACGCTTGCCGACGGTATCGGGGGCGTCGAGCGGGACATCGGTCCCGATCCTGCCTGGGTCGATCGCTTCCGGGCGGCCGAACGGGCCTACTGGGACCTTCTCGGGAACGCCGACATCCCGCGGGAGGGTGGGGTTCTCGCGACCGTCGCCGCGAACGCGCCGGATCCGGCGACTCTGTTCGTCTCCAACAGCATGCCGGTGCGCGATCTCGATCGCTTCGGGGAGCCCGATTCGGCGGACCTCCGGATCCTCGGAAACCGCGGCGCCAGCGGGATCGACGGGATTACGAGCACTGCGCTCGGCGCGGGCAGCGCCACCGACGATCCACTGATCCTGGTCACCGGCGATCTGGCGTACTATCACGATATGAACGGCCTGCTCGCGCTGGGACGGTGTAACGTCGACGCAACGATCGTCGAGATCAACAACGACGGCGGCGGCATCTTCCACATGCTGCCCATCGAGGAGTTCGAGCCCTTCGAATCGCAGTTCAAGACGCCCCACGGACTGGATTTCGCGCCGACTGAGGGCCTGTACGACCTCGCCTTCCGCAGGGAGCACTCGATCGATGGAGTCGAGGCGGCGCTCGCGGACGCGCTCGAGTCGGAGGGCTCACACGTCATCGAAGTGATGAGTGACGCCGAGTCCAACCACCGCCGCCGCGAGGAGCTACAGGAGTCAGTCGTCGGGGAACTCGATGCCGTCTGATCACAGGGTCGGTTGCAAGTCATTGCGGGATCGACCACACGCAGTCGTGCGGTCGTACCCGAACACAGTTGCAACCGACCCCATCATAGCAGGAGTTCGGCCCGCCCGGCGACGAACGCCGCGGCGGCGAGGAACATGCCGTACTTGAGAAGCGACTGGCCACGCTCCGGGTTCTCGAAGCCGGCGTAGGCCGCATAAAGCATGATCACGTCGGCGGGGACGACGATGGCGAGATACACGAGGCCGAAGGTGTCCCGGAGGTACGGAACTGGGCTGGCGAGGACGGCGACGATCAGCACGGCAGCCGCTAACTGGAGCGCCCGCCTCTCGCCGATGGCGACGGGGAGCGTGGTCAGCCCCTCGGCCGCGTCGCCTTCGCGGTCCTCGACGTCCTTGATAACCTCCCGCGTGAACGTAGACAGGGCGGCGAGCGCGAACAGCACGACCACCGGCGCGGCGTTCCCGACGGCCGCGCCGCCAAAGAGGAACGTGCTCCCGCCGAGATAGGCCACGAGGGCGTTGCCCGCGCCGGGGGTTCCTTTGAACACCTCCGTGTAGGCTACGAGCGCCACGAGGTTGATCGCCGCGATACCGATCGCGATCGCCGGGAGGAGGAGAGCGGTGCCGATCGCCCCGAGAAAGGCGACGAGGCTGAACACGAGCGCGCCGCGGGGCGAGACGGCCCCCCGAGGGATTGGCCGATCGGGGTCGTTGATCGCGTCGACGTCGCGGTCGAAGTAATCGTTGATCGCGTTGCCCGCGACGACCGCGAACAGGGTCGCGAGCACCGCAGCGCCCACCTGGACCTGAGCGTCGGTCTCCCCGGCGGAGACGAACGACCCGATGAACGTGAGGGCGCTCGCGGCGACGGCGTTGATCGGGCGCGCGAGATCGAGGTACCCCTTCGCTCGATCAACCAGGCGCATGTCGTCACGGACCCCCGAAACGATCATAAAGGATCCGATGCGCGTGGACGACCTGCTTCGATACGGGGCGTTGCTTGATCGGACCCTTCGCCACCCCGGGATGCCGAATATCTCCATCAAGTCGTGACCGACTATAACTCATTTCCGAAATGAGTGTCGGGATCTATGAGCCCAATCTGGGTGGCAGCGGCGCCACCGAAGGTGCGCACGAACGTGCGATCCACCTGTTCACGCGAGCCCTCCGGGTCGTGAGCCGGTGGATTCCGGGACGACCACGCCAAGATACGCGCACGATCATCGTCCCCCTGCTCGTTGTCGGAGTCCCGGTCATCATGATCGCACTACTCGTTCTGTGGGCAGTTCCGATCACCGTGTTCGGGCACGTGCTCGCCAACACCCCCGGCCCGTGGTCGACTGTGCTCGCTTTCCTGTCGCTGTTCGCGTATTTCGGGGCCGCTATAGTGAGCTGGCGGGTTGAAAAAAATGTATCGAGAGCAGTTGGCACGGCAGCGGAGTGACTCGACAGGGGGGTATATACTGTCGGACGGAAGGATCGATAATCGAATGACCACCTCCGCCGATGTGATGGATTTAAGCCAGTGGGTACGCTGAAGTTGACCGTGGAGTGCGGAAGGCTCCGGAAAACACCGTACAGCGAGTTAGTGACGAGCCGTAGAGAGGGCGCTTAGCTCAGTCTGGACAGAGTGAGTGGCTTCGGACCACTTTGCCGCGGGTTCAAATCCTGCAGCGCCCATCATCCTGCGTGACGGGCAACATTTGGCAGACGGCGGTACGACGTTTATAAAGGAACCCCTCTTCGGCCGTTTTGATTTCATCACGTTCTCCTTGATAGGCCCCGATTCTGATTCTGTGAGGCGGGATAGACTCATAATTCAAATCGTCTCATCCCGCCCCTGGTGCCACAGATTTCAGTTTGATCCCGATTCCGCGTATCGCCTGGTGGCAAACTCAAGCAGATGTGGATGGTCTATCCACCAAAATAGAGATGGAATCAGACTTTCTGTTCCATTTCCTCGAAGACGCCGTGCCACCGCTCGGGCATATCACCTGTATTGTAGACACCCTCGCTTGCCAACTTCAGGAACTGGATAGCTTCGTCGTCGGCGAGGTTAGTGAGATCAAGTTTTTCAATCGTCTGTTCGCGTGCTCGTTGGGTGCTCATCGAACGTTCGCGCTCGATTGCCGAATAAAAATGGTACCAGAACATGATGCTACCCTCCGATGGAATCGCTGGCGGGTAGGTGGGGTCAAGCCGGTTGGGGATGACCGGGAGTGTTGAAATCGTGGCGAGTGCCGAGATGAACGAGCGTCGAAACATGCTGTCGACACTACGCTATCCGAATATAAATCCTCCTCTGGACAGCGGAATGAATTGATTGAATTTATTCCGCCTGTGAATATGGCGAGTCTCTCGGGAACAACTGGTAGTCCACGATTGGCGGTGTCTCGATTGCGGTCTCTGGAATGACAGAGGGGTTACTCAGTAACTCCAGAACGCCGGTGAGATGTTGGACACCAACGGCTGCGACGATCGTGTCGATATACTGTCGGACAGAAGTATTGGTAATTCGAAGGCCCCCCGTCCTGGGGGTTCGATTATCAATGTCTCTGTCCGACGGTATATCCTTACTCTCGGAGAGCGCATGGAGGTGACCGGCCATCACCTCTTCACGAGCTGAGATCACGGTTTCGAACGCCTCAGGAGCACGCTGTTTAGTCATAATGTCTGTTGTAGTCTCTTACCGGTGCTCGCCGCCACCGGGGGTGGCGATCACCGGTAAACAGCTACAACAGACATTATCAGCTCTCGCCACTGCCGAATCATCGGCAGATCCAACTCGTGATAGGTTGCCCGTGTCAGTTGATCTTCTGCGTCAATGATACCGAGCTCGGTGAAGATCTCTCTGTCAAGTTGTTCGAAGTCCGTGGAACTGTTGTAGTCCTGTGTGTCGATACCTGCGAGTAGGAGGTCATAGCGGCGATCCGTTATGTACGCCGCCGCTTCAACTTCGTCGCGTGGTGGCCACCGAACGTCTTGGACATCTGGATGATACTGCTTGATCGCTTCAGCACACGCTTCAACAGCCACGACATCGGGCCCGTACCGTGTAATCGCGCCGGTTAGCCGGGCAATCGTAAGCGGGTGGTTGTGCAGGACACCGAGAACGTGAATTCCGCCGACACGAGCAGCGGTGTCGCTCGTTGTAATCCCCGTCTGCTGAAGCTCATCTCTCCGATCAGGCATCGACGAATCTCCGTGTACTGTCACGTCGTACTACTAGTGGTTGCGGGCCAATCCATACACCAGTCCAATTGCGCCCAATTTCGACTGGATTTCGACCAGGGAATCGTTTCATACGGGTGATAATCGAGAATACACTTAAAAAGTTGGAAAGTTGTTACGCCCCCTCCACCAGAATCAATATGAATCAATTCGTCCGCGACAGCTCACAAATCCGCAATCAAGCGCTCGGTGAGCGTCGCCGGGCGAGTACTCATGTTCTGAGGATGGGAATAGTTCGCAAAGATCGTATCGCCAGCCAAACCTACTCAAGATATACGGGTCGACAGAAGTCCTGATAGATATTCGCCGGGTACGGTGGAGGCTAATTCTATCAACAGTTCTGTCGACCCGTATACTCCCGGAGGAGCGTCCGGTGACACCGCTTGTCGTCGGTGTTCTCATAGCAGACGAGCGCGACATCACGGCCTTCCTGAAGCCACGTACGGAGCCGGTCGAGTGCTGTCTGAGCGTCGGCACTCTCTTCGAGATACGTGCGATACCGCTGGTCGTAGTTGACGTCCTCCCAGGCGCGGTTGTGAGCTTCGGGGTCCTCGAAGCCTTGTTCCGTCAATGCGGTATGGCGGGTCTGGAAGGCATCAAGCAGGTCTTCCGGTGGGCCGAGCGCCGCGAGGTTCTCGTCAACGTATGGATGCAGCCACCGCGTCGGGCGTCGCACAACCCCGACTGTGGCGACTCCGTCGGGGAGATCTACGAGATCGTGCTGGAGCGCGGCGACGTAGGTATCGAACAGTGTTCCGTTTTCACTCATCGCCGATGGGGAAAGCTACGCTTCGGACTCACCGAGCATCCGGTTCCAGAGGCCGGGAAGATCGTCGATACGCTCCCACCCCGCGGCTTCATCGACGTTCTCATCCACAACAGTGATGTCCTCGAAGTACTCGTCGAGGACTTCCGCGCGCTCCATCGCCAGCGGCGGCTTACAATAATCCTCCTCGATCCAGACCGCCTCGCCAGTCTCGGGATCGAAGCGAGCGTTCTGCAGGGCTTTCGTCATCGCCTGTCCGAATGGCTCCATCTGCTCGATATCACCGTTCTCCAGACGCTCGCGCAATTCGGAGAGGCGCTGCCGGAGTGGCTGTGCACGCACGAATCGATACGCCATACCCGCAGGTAGGTCAGTGCCAGCAATAAACGTTCCACGCATCTATCGTCAGTCGAAGATAGATCGCGCGCCAGTACGCCATCAGAGCACAAAACAATAGAACCTGTGTAATCACCAGCAAGCAGCCGGGTAATCGTTGGGATGTTCGGTATCGTCCTTGCCTGATTCCTGATGACGTCTGCATACCGACGAGACAACGCCGACACGGTGGATTCAAACGGACAGGCCAGGACCACTGATAATGTCTGTTGTAGCTGTTTACCGGTGATCGCCACCCCCGGTGGCGGCGAGCACCGGTAAGAGACTACAACAGACATTATGACGAGGACGACGTGTACTGGTTCGACAGTGATTCTGCTGCGTTCGGTCAGGCTACGCCGGTCGGCACGATCATCCTAAACAAGCAGAGGATGGAGAACCTATCCGACGAGGCAGCCGAACTTGTGTACCGCCACGAGCGAGGGCATCTCGACCGTCTGCCTGTCTTCCGCGGACTGTTCTGGGGTATGGTGTTGAACGGCGAGTCGATGGAGATATTCGACACCCCGAAAGTGTTAGGCCGTGGGCGTGGTATACGGGTCGACAGAACTGTTGATAGAATTAGCCTTCACCGTACCCGGCGAATATCTATCAGGACTTCTGTCGACCCGTATACTGCGCCTGCTCCGCATATCAGTCCTCGTCTGACCCGACCCGGTGGGTGAGTACGGGGACATCCGAAGAGCGGACGACCCGCTCGGCGACGCTCCCGAGCAGAAGGCGGTCGATGCCGCCGCGGCCGTGGGTTCCCATAGCGATCAGGTCACAATCCTCTCGTTCAGCGTGGTGGACGATCTTCCGGCTCGGAGACCCCTCCATGATCTGCGTCTCGACCGGAACGCGCCCCCCGGCTATCGACTCGACGACTCCGAGCGCCTCCTCGCCCTCCTCCCGCAGCATGTCTCCGATTCCCTCCCAGGTCGATTCCACGGAGAAGCTCGCGTAACTCGTGGTGTTGACGACGTAGAGCGCGTACAGCGTCGCTCCGTGGATCTCGGCGAGGTCAGCGGCGTGCTCAATTACGGCCCGCGACCCGGCCGAGCCGTCGGTGGGCACGAGAATCCGGTCGTACATCTACCGGATATTGGCCGCTTTCGGGCTTAACTGTTTGGTGCTCCGTACCACACCGCGAATATCTCCGGTAATGATTGCTCTCGTCTCTTAGCGCCGATCGCCGCCAACGGGGGTGACGATCGGCAGTAAGCAGTGAGAGTAGTCATTATGGTTGGCAGCGAGACATCGTGTGATACCCCTTGGTGTCCGGGTGTATTCGGTCACGGTGGTCCTCCGTCGTGTCCGCCTCCGGCACCGCCCCCGAACTCCGCCAGGGTGACGTGCTGGCCGCGGTGTTCGGAGACGAGGCGGCCGTCCGTCTCAAGTCCGAGGGCGTCCTCGGCGGCGCGGCCGACCAGTTCGATCGCGTCAGAGGGCGCGTAGACGCCGAGACGCCACTGCTCGCGCTGGGCGGCCCGGAGCGCCTCGACGAGCGCCGACTGCTCGTCCAGCGGTCGGACCTCGTCGCCGACGACCACACGCGAGGTCGTCTCCCGCATCGCGGGGCGGGGCGGCGCGTCGACGATCACCGCTTCCGGATCGACGCCCACGGCGGTCGCGACGTCCGCCTCAAACTCCTGGATCTCGTCGTGATCGACACCGATCAGATCGTCGGGGACGTCGCCCATCTCGGCCCAGACGGCCCGCTTGTACAGGTCCCGGTCGGCGATCCGGCGGGCCAGCTCCGCCGTCTCGTCGGTTCGCCGGAGCGCCGCGTGGAGATCGTGGTCGTCCATCCGCCGGAGGTCGGTCGCGCCCGTGTCCGTCCCCCGGAGGAGGCGTTCTGTCGCCCGCCGGAGCATGGACTTGGAGATGCGCGCGACGTGGTGGTTGTAGACGACTGGGTTCATGAGCGCCCGGGCGAGAAGCAGACTCTCCGCGGTCTGGACGTTCCCCTCCGCGAGAACGAGGTCACCCTCGATGAAGGCGAGTTCGCGGATGAGCCGACCGTGATCGATCATACCGTAGGGGACGCCGGTGTGGTGGGCGTCACGCACGAGGTAATCCATCCGGTCGACGTCCAGTTCGCCGGATACCAGCCCGGCGTACCGCCCCTCGCCTCTGATGAGTCCGGCGATCCGGTCCGGATCGAGGTCGTGTTCGTCGAGCACCGTTGGGATCTCACCCGCCGCGAGAATGCCGGACACGTCCTCGTGGGTCTTGCCGGTCCTCCGCTCTACGAGCGGTTCGATGTTGTGACTGTAGGGGGTGTGACCGACGTCGTGCAGCAGGGCGGCCGCGCGGACGTGTCGCGCCGCAGTCCCCTCGATCCCGAGATGGTCGAGCGCCCGGCTGGCGAGGTGATACACGCCAAGCGAGTGCTCGAAACGGGTGTGGTTCGCGGCCGGATACACGAGTTCGACGGTCCCGAGCTGTTTGACGTGTCGGAGGCGCTGCACTGCGGGCGTGTCGAGCAGATCGAGGGCGGCGCCCTCGACCGTGATGTGATCGTGGACGCTGTCCTTGATCGTCTTCATTGTCGTACCCTCGCCGCCCGATGATATAAAAAGGCGGGGAGGGGTGGGATGATACGGGTCGACGGAAGCGGGACTCGCCACGGCCCGTGCGTTCAACTCGCTGGGAAGATACAGTGGTTTTGGGAACGTCCTATACACCCGGACGTGATTTGTGCAAGCCGTGCCGTCACAAACCCAGGGTATCACGAGCCGAACGCATTGATCTGGTGTCGTAGCGCGTAACAGAGTCACGTCCGGGTGTATATGCACTGATACCGTCGGTCACGACTCGATGGAGATATACGGGTCGACAGAACTGTTGATAGAATTAGCCTCCACCGTACCCGGCGAATATCTATCAGGACTTCTGTCGACCCGTATATTCGACACCCCGGGGTGGCGAATTCCTCCACGAACTTGTGACCGACAGTATG
>JBDGQL010000093.1:0-48150 GCA_042219105.1 Karumarchaeum halophilus (SeqCode)
CGCGCGCGGATCACTTCTGGAGTCGATTAAGGACGAGAACGGGGCATCCGGATGATCTACTGTCGGACAGAGACATTGATAATCGAACCCCCGGGACGGGGCGCCTTCGAATTATCAATACTTCTGTCCGACAGTATCCCACATAATAGTTAGCCGAGTGGTGTTTTTCGCGGGCCACTCGCCCAGGGTATTATACCATCGTGTATTCAATCGAAGCGTGATGTCGCGAGGAGACGATATTGAGCGCCCGAACGTCCTGTACGTGATGGCCGACGACCACGCTGCGAACGCGATAGGCGCGTACGGCTCACATCTCACGGAGGTCGCACCGACCGAGAACATCGATCGACTGGCTCATGAGGGGGCTCGGCTCGACAACTGCACGTGTACAAACTCGATTTGCACGCCCAGCAGGGCGTCGATTCTCACCGGTCAGCACAGCCATACCAACGGGGTGAGGACGCTGGCCGACGAGATGGATCCCGATCGGAGGCATCTCGCACACCACCTCCAGGATGCGGGCTACCGGACGGGGATCGTCGGGAAATGGCATTTAGAAACCGAGCCACAGGGGTTCGATTACTACAACGTTCTCCCGGGACAGGGGCGGTACGACGACCCGCTACTGAAACGACGAGGCGAGCCGTGGGATGGTGATGGACAGGTTTACGACGGTTACTCCGCGGACGTGATCACAGATCAGGCGCTGGGCTGGCTGGAGGGCACAGTGGGTGGAGGAGCCGGGCACGGGGACGACCCCTTCTTTTTGCAGTGTCATTTCAAGGCACCGCACAGAGCATGGAAGTACCCACACCGCCACGCGGACCTGTTCGAGGGGAGGCGGATCCCCGAACCGGCTAGCCTCTTCGAGGACAAGTCACACCGGTCAAAAGCGGGGCGCGAACACGGATCCAGGATCTCCTCGAAAAACCCCGTACAGCCGATGGTCGAAGAGGTGAAGGCGGGCGACCTGGGACGCGAGGGAGGCATCGACACGACTGGCATGGACGAGAAAACCCGCACCCGGGCGGCGTATCAGCGCTATCTATCGGACTACCTGCGCACGATAGCGGGCATCGACGATAACGTGGGGCGACTGCTCGACTACCTCGATGACGCCGGACTCGCCGAGGACACGCTCGTGATCTACACCTCCGATCAGGGGATGTTCCTCGGCGAGCACGATCAGTATGACAAACGGTGGATGTACGAGGAGTCCCATCGGATGCCGTTCATCGCACGGTATCCGGAGGAGATCCCGGCTGACACGTTCGTCGATGATCTCGTGGCGAACGTGGATTTCGCACCCACGATCCTCGACTATGCCGGCGTTGACGTTCCCGACCGGATGCAGGGCCGGAGCGTCCGCGGGAGTCTCGCCGGCGACCCGTCTGCCGATTCGAGGGAGGCGGTGTACTACCGCTACTGGATGCATCGGGCACACCACGACGTGCCTGCACACTACGGGCTTCGTACCGACCGGTACAAGCTGATTTTCTTCTACGGACTACCGTTGGATGCGACCAACGCAGGTGATGACCCCTCTCCCCCCGGATGGGAGCTGTACGATCTGGAGCGTGATCCACACGAACTGAACAACGTGTATGACGACCCCGCCTACGCCGACGTTCGCGAGGAGTTGAAACGCCGGCTCACCGAGCGCAAGCGAGCCCTCGGCGACGAGGACGATGGGTACCCGGAACTGGTCGAGTTGAAAGAAAAACACTGGTGAGGCCGTATCCACGATCCGGTGGCTTCGAAGAAGGCCATTGCGAAGGGAGCATCGACCGGGTCTTTTTATACGGGTCGACAGAACTATTGATAGAATTCGCCACCCCGGGATGACGAATATCTCCATCGAGTCACAGCCGACAGTATTAATTGATGCGGGTGCGAGCCGTGGCTATGGAACAGGCGCTATCAGGTGTAACAGTTGCAGACTTCTCCCAGATGATGCAGGGCCCCTGGGCGACACAGAAACTGGCAGAGATGGGAGCAGACGTGATCAAGATCGAACGCATCGGCGGCGAGTGGGAGCGAACCCTGGCTCCGGGTGGTGAACTCCAGGAGGGCGTCAGCCCTTTTTTCCTGGCGATGAATCGTAACAAACGTAGCATCACTCTTGATCTCAAGGAACCCGAGGGGCACTCTATCGCCCTTGACATCGCCTCGGAAGCCGATATTCTGTTCGAGAACTTCAGACCTGGCGTCATGGATCGGCTAGATCTGGGCTACGACGACGTCACCGAAGTCAACCCTAATATCGTTTACGTCTCTGGGTACGGGTTCGGGAGTGACGGTCCATACGTCGACCGACCGGGCCAGGACCTCCTGTTGCAGGCGATGAGCGGCCTAACAAAAACGACGGGCCGGAAGAACGATCCGCCGACGCCGGCGGGGTCCGCAGTCGTCGACGAGCACTCGAGTATGCTTCTGGTGTTCGCTACGATGGTCGCGCTCTTTCATAAGGAACGTACGGGAGAGGGCCAACACGTCGAGGGGAATCTCTTCAGTGCCGCAATCGACTTCCAGTGCCAGGAGATCACTGCCGAGCTATCGTTGGAAAAGGAGTTCGAACGGAGTGACGCCGGGATCGCGAGCCCGTACAACGAACCTCCCTACGGTATCTACGAGACTGCCGATGGACACATCGCCATCGCCATGGCGGAAATTCTGACGTTGACAGACATCCTCGACATCAATCCGTCCACGTTGCCCCCGTTCGACGCCCCGGCGGAGTCGTTCGAGAACCGAGACGAGATCAAACGGATAATCGAGGAACACACGCGGGAGCAACCCACTGAAAAGTTGTTAAACGACCTGCTGGCCGAGGACGTCTGGACCGCGGAGGTGAACGATTTCGAGGATCTCGTGGACGACCCGCAGGTGGAGCACAACGAGATGCTCGTCGAAATGGACCACGAGGAGTACGGCTCCTTCACGACCACGGGAATTCCGGTTTCGCTGTCGGAGACGCCCGGCGAAATCTCCTCGACGCCTCCAGTACCGGGAGAGCACACTCACGAGATTCTCACCGACCTCGGATACGACGAGGAGATGATCCAGTCCGCCATCGAAGGCGGGATCACGACGTCGCCACACTCCGATAGTTCGGACTGACACACTACTCGGCTCTGCACGACGCGCCCGGCGGAAACTCTCGCCGGAAAGACCATTTCCTGCATGCCCTCTCGAAACACGTCGTCCAGCGGTGTGTCGAGGAAGGTGTCGAGACGATGGCCGTTATCGATGTCGGGTTACGCCGGATCGATCCGAACCCGTGCCTCGCGGAAGCGCCGGAGGGTTCGGTCGTCCCACTGCAGACTGACGGGGACGACGTGGATCCCGGCCTCGGCATTCGCGGGCACGCCCAAGATGAGTTCGATCGATCCGTTCTCGCCGGGAGCGACTGACGAGGACGGCCATCGTCTGTCGATTTTCCGGACCCCTTCTCTCTCGTGATACGGGTCGACAGAACTGTTGATAGAATTAGCCTCCACCGTACCCGGCGAATATCTATCAGGACTTCTGTCGACCCGTAGATTCCATGTCCAGCCCGGCGGTAACTCCGGGCGGGCCGCAAACTCCCGATTCCGGTCCGCGTAGTTCGTGACACAGACGTCTATCTGTGCGTTCTCGCCCGGTGCGCGCGTCTGGTCGTACGGGACGCACCGCGCCCAGTGGGGATCGAGCCCGAAGTCGGGGTGCTCCCAGGCAAGGAGCTCGCCGAACAGTTCCTCCCGCTCGCGCAGGTTCTTCCGCATGAAGATCATCTGGTCGTCAGTGAACGTGAAGGGATCTTCGACGTGACAGTTGAACACGTGCGTCGGATCGAGGTCCTCCACTGTGTCGAGACACTGCCGGTATCCCCGGTTGGCGCCGACGGGGTTCCGGTTGTGGGCACAGTAGTCATCCATCCCGCTCGGCGTGAACGCGTCCCCCGCAAAGAGGAGCCGCCGGCCACGCCCTTCGGCGAGCAGGGCGGCGTGGTACCGTGTCTGTCCCGGGAGCCAGTGCGCCGAGAGCGTCCATTCGTGCCAGTTCCACTCCTCGCCGTCCGTGAAGACGCGGTCCACGTCGATCCGATCCGGGATCTGACAGGGCAGACGGTACACCTCGGGCGCCTCTATGACGTCGGCGACATGGCGCTCCGCCAGGATCGGGGCGTCGAATGACTCTTGGAACTCTGGGACGGCCCCGACGTGATCGTGGTGGTAGTGCGTGAGCCAGAGTGCGGATATCTCCCGCGCCTCGCCTTCGGTTATCCACGACCGGAGGCGGTCAAGAACGTCGACCCACCCACAATCCATGGCGAGGGCGTGACCGTCGGCAGAGAGCAAGGCCCAGGTGGTGCCGACGTGCTTCACTTCCGGCGGGCAGGGCGTCGGGTCTCTGACGGGCATCGTGTCCTCGGCGAACGGGCTGTCGAACATCTCGGGACCGTAGTGTCTGAGAGCTGACGTGCGCACGTAGGCCCGGTACGCCGCTTCGATCAGTTGGCTCACCGAATCCACGACTTCGGACGGTCGGTGGATCGGATCCCCACGAGCAGGGACTATTACGTCAGCGTCCGAGATCCGTGCCAGACTACCGAGATACCGCTTTCGGTCCCCGAGGAAACCGTGGTAGTCGTTCCAGTCGCCGTGATATCGCTGCAAACTGTAGGCGTCCCACAGCGCCCCTGTCCCGTGGAGTAGGTCGCCGGAGAAGATGTACCGTGCATCCGATCCATCGCGCGCCTGTGCCAAGTCGAACGCATACGAGACGCTGTTCTCGGTGTGTCCTGGCGTGGGGAGAACTTCGAACCGCAGGTCGCCGAGGACGACGTCTTCGGCCGGTTCGACGATCTCGTCGACCGGAATCGGGCGCGCCGGGAGCAAGGGATGCGGGCGGAAGTCCGTCAGGTGCCACCGAAACTCCGGGTCGACCCAGAACTCCGCCACCGACTCGAAATACTCGCGCTCTGCGGCGGGGACGACGATGTCGATGCCTCGTCGGGCGAGAGAGCGCGCACCACCCGCCGTGTCCCGGTGGTAGTGTGTAAAAAGGGCCGCCTTGATATCGAATCTTCGGCTCTCCTCAAGCTCGTCGACGATGGACGCGTCGTCGCAGTCGATTAGGACGGCCTCGCCGCCTTCGTGAACGACGCTCACGTTCGTCGAGGACCGGTAGAGACCGACGCCTTCGTCGAGACGGTGCCATCCCGTGATCGCCCGGCTCATTAGCCCTATCTCGCGCAGCCTTGATCAAGAAACTCCCGGTCGATCTCCTATATTTCGCACCCCTCTACCACGGACGATCAATTTCTCCTCTGGCGGTTAGTCTGGAATTGGAGGAACCGCATTTACGGGTCGAGGGAAGTCCTGATAGTGCCATTTTCGCCGTGACCTTTCAGCTGCATTCATAATCAACTGCTCAGGATCACACTTCGCCTGGAAGTGCGACGATTCAACAACATTTATCATCACCTCAGGACACGTCCACCCATGAGTGATACCGTACAGTCTGACGTCACGGGGCGGGTAGCGGAAGTCACGATCGACCGGCCGGACAAACTGAACGCGCTCACTACGGAGACGAACACGGCGCTCCGGGAGCGCTTCGAGGCACTGGAACACCGGGACATCGACGTCGTAATCCTGAAATCGGCCGGCGACAGGGCCTTCGTCGCCGGGGCCGACATCAACGAGATATCGGACCTGACGACCCGGGAGTTCATCGATTTTCAGAGGAACGGACGGGAGACCAACGACACCATCGCCTCCCATCCGGCGATAGTGATCGCGGCTGTGAACGGGATCGCGTTCGGCGGCGGGTTCGAACTCGCCCTCGCAAGCGACATGATCGTCGCCGGTGAGGGTGCGTCGTTCGCGACGCCGGAGGTACAAATCGGGCTGGTTCCGGGCGGAGGAGCCACACAACGGCTCCCGGAGGTCGTCGGGCCGAACAAGGCGAAGGAACTGTTGACGACGGGCGACCCGATCACGGCGGCGGAAGGCGAAGACCTGGGCCTGGTCAACCGCGTCGTCGACGACGACTCGGTTGAGGAGGAAGCTCGTGACCTGGCGGGCGATATCGTCGGCAACGCACCACTGGCCATCCGCGAGGCAAAAACACTCGTTGACGAGGGACAAAACATGCCGCTTCCGGAGGGACTCTCCTACGAACAGAGCGTGACGTTCACGCTGTTCGAGAGCGACGACGTCACCGAAGGCATCGCATCGTTCGTCGAGGATCGCGATCCGGAGTTCGCCGGACAGTAACGGACATGCCGAGTCCTACACTATACACTCGGACACGAATAGTTCAACACGCAGGTCGATTATACGGGTCGACAGAAGCCGTGATAGATATTCGCCGGTACGGCAGAGGCGAATTCTATCAACAGTTCTGTCGACCCGTATATTCCCGGTCAAAACGATGTCTCCCGGTCGATCAGGGGACGATCACGTTGACTGGTTCGTGTCCGGGTGTATAGATCACGTCGACTCGAGAAGGTCGGCGTACTGCTCGGCGAGTTGATCCGCGTGGTGTGCGCGGTCGGTGTCGCGCAACCGCTGTAGATACCGCTCGAGCTTTGGAACGTTCTGCGTGGTGTGAAACGGCCCACCCTCGTTGATGACGGTCCAGAGAGGATCACGCAGTCCGGTCGGTGGGTCTGGATTGCCACCCCGACGGTCCTCGGACGATTCGGCCATCCGGTCGGCGTGCCAGGCTTCGAGGCGGCGAATGCCCTCCGCAGTGACGCCCGGCCGTTCGTCCGACAGGTCCCTCGTCTGGTGTGGATCGGCGACGAGGTCGTACAGAGCCACTTCCGGGACGTCCTTGACCCCGTCGTGGTACGTCCTGAGTAACAGCCAGTCGCCCCAGCGGACTCCGCGTTGGCACGTGAGAGCGGCCTGGCTGAGCACGAGGGTCTCGCGTCCCGCCGAATCCCCGTCAGCGAGCGACGGCTCGAACGACTGGCCGTCCCACCGGTCGGGGGCTGTCGCTCCGATGCGTTCGACCATCGTTGGAGCGAGGTCGAGGTGATAGTGCAAGTCCCCGTCCACGCCAGGCGTCACGTCCGGACCGTGGACGATCAGCGGGATACGGCCCGTGGGATAATCGGCCGTGTGGTGGTCGCCGTAGATGTTCAGTTCACCCTGGTTCTCGCCGTGGTCGGCGGAGACGATGACCAGGGTGTCCTCGAAGACCCCCTTCTCACGGAGGACGTCGAGCACGTATCCGATGTGTTCGTCCATGTATCGTACCCCGACGTCGTAGGCGTCGATCCACTCGACGAAATCCCCCCTGGAGCCGATTTCCGCGGGTGTCCGTGGGAGTTCCGCGTCCTCACCCCAATCCAGAGCCACCTCCGGCGTTTTACCGACGCCGTGGAGATCCTGAGCGCTGTGTGGCCCGTAGCTGCGATACTGCTCGTAGATAGTCTCCTCGTCCGGAAACGACGGTGCAGTGCCGGCGTCGAACGGCGTTCCGTACTCCACCGGCGTGTCGTAGGGTGTGTGTGCGTCCCAGAAGTTGACGTGCAAAAACCAGTCCTCATCCGTTGCGTGGGTTTGCAGCCAGTCGATGGCCGGGTCGCACACCTCTTCAGCGAGTTCGAACCCACCCTTGCCGGTGTCGCGCCACTCCCGAAACCCATCGAGCACGTGCCACGCGCCGTGACGAGTCGGGAACGGGCTGATCGAGGCCGTGTAGTGTCCGGCATCACGGAGGACGGCCGTAAGCGTCTCAAAGCCCGGGGCACCCGCGAATCCGCGACGATCTCCGATCGGTCGTGGTTCCGATGCGAGACCGCCGTGGTTCACGACGCCCGTATGAATGCCGAACCGGCCAGTGAACAGTGCTGTCCGTGACGGTAAACAGGGAAGATCCGAGGCATAGACGTTCGTGAACCGACGACCGTCGGCAGCGAGTCCGTCGATCGTCGGTGATGTCTCCCGGTCGTACCCATAGCAGCCGAGATGATCCGCACGAAGCGAATCGCAGTCTACGTACAGGATGCGCATACGCCGTTCATCGCCAAGAAACATAATAATTCTACTGGGGCCCCGAACCCCGCTTCATACTGATTTATACTGTCGGCTGTAAGTTCGTGGAGGAATTCGCCACCCCGGGGTGTCGAATATCTCCATCGAGTCACAGCCGACAGTATTACACCCGGACACGAACCAGTCAACGTGATCGTCCCCTGATCGACCGGGGGACATCGTTTTGACCGGGAATAATCGACCTGCGTGTTGAACTATTCGTGTTCGGGTGTATACGGGTCGACAGAAGTCCTGATAGATGTTCGCCGGGTACGGTGGAGGCTAATTCTATCAACAGTTCTGTCGACCTGTATATTGTTCTCACTGTCGGGACGGCCTGCAACCGTCTCTCGTCCCAAGGAAAGGTATATTTTCCAGGGGAGAATCCTCCCCGTATGCAAGCGAATCGTCACGACGGTCGGGTAGTGGTCGTGACTGGCGCATCGAGCGGTATCGGTCGCGCAACGGCGATCCGATTCGGTCAGGAGGGCGCAAACGTCGTGTGTGCTTCCCGCAACAACGAACCCCACCAGGGCAAACACCACGAAACGGACGTCACCCGGCCCACGGAGGAGGTCGTCCGGGATGACACCGCGGGGGACGCGCGTTTCGTGTCCGTCGACGTCACCGATCCGGCCCGCTGTGAGTCACTCCTCGACCGGACGGAAGCGATTTACGGTCCCGTGGAGGTCCTGATCAACAACGCCGGAATCTACATTCCGGGAGACAGCCAGGAGACGGACATCGACGACTGGGAGAAACAGATCGGCGTCGACCTCGACGGCGCGTTCCACTGTGCGAAGCACGCCGTCCCCGACCTGAAGGACACGAGCGGCCACCTCGTCAACATCGCCTCGGTCAACGCAACGGAAGGTGGCTCCGGCCCTGCATACGCCGCCGCCAACGCGGGACTGGTCAATCTCACCCGCGACCTTGCCGTCGAACTCGGTGAACACGACGTGAACGTCAACTGTATCTCACCCGGTTACGTGAAAACGCCGATGCAGGACTACCAGGACGAACAGAGCATCCAGGAGAGCCGCGAACACACGCTGTTACCCCGCCTGGGCGAGTCCGAAGACATCGCCGACGTCGCCGTGTTCCTTGCCAGCGACGAAGCTAGCTTCGTCCACGGTGCCGACGTTCTGGTCGACGGTGGCTGGACCGCCCACAGGGTGTGACGACGGGAACACCGCCACCCCCGTCATGGAACCGCCATTGTACAACGCCTCCAGAGTAGACCGTCACAGGCGGGCAGTCGGATATCGACCCGGCGTGTCGAGGTCGACGGCCGTGAGGTGTGGATGTCCCAGTTGCGCGATGTACAGCGTCCGCATCTCCGGGCCACCGAATGCCACGTTGGTCGGCCGACAGAGATCCCGGCTGATGGGATCGTGGACGACGAGGTCGACCGTCTCACCCGAGATCCGGTAGATGGCGTCGTGGCTCGTCGATGCGACGTAGATTCTCTCCTCGGCGTCCAGTGCCACGCCGTCGATGACGCCGAGCGAGTCGGCGACGACGGTCGCCGTAACCACCTCGGTGTCGGATAGCGTGAGCGCCCACAGTCGTTCCTCGTAGGATTCGACGACGTACAGGGTGTTGCAATCCCGGGAAAACGCCAGCCCGTTGGTCCAGCAGGAGACGCGGTCGGTGAGCGTGTGCCACGCTCCGTCCACGTCCCGGTACAGGATACGGCCACCGTACTCCGGGCCGGAGGCGCGACGGTCTCCGGAGTCGGACAGAAACAGCCGTCCGGACGTATCGAACGCACAGAAGTTCGGCTGGATGGGCGACTCGTCCTCGCTCCCCTGGAGTTCGATCTCGGGCTCGTGTTCTTTCGCTCCGTCGAGTGGCAGTTCAAACAGCGCGTGGCGCTGGAAATCACACGCGTACAGGGACTGTTCGTCCGGCGACAGGGTGACGCCGAGCGTGGAGCCGTTGGTCGACGCGAGCAACTCCACGTCCGTCTCGTCGGGCCCGATCCGATACAGTTGGCCGTCTTCGCCGCTGGCGTAGATCGTCCCGTCACGGCCGACGGCCACTCCCTCCGGGTGGTCGAGGTAGGTTTCGAGGTACGTGGTCGCGCCCACGACCCGGGTGGATTCGATGGGGTGGAGCGCCTCGGATGGATCGATGGCTACCACGGTCGTCCCTCCCTGGCTCGGTCCTGTCGTCGCTGCCAGTCGAGCACCATGGATACAGCGTCGTGTCCATCCATAATAACGATACTGGCTGTGCTGGCTCCCCGCAAAATCACTCCCCGGAGCATCTCCGAGGTACGTCCCGGATCACCCATCACCGGTTATTCGGGACCCGTCGGCACGCTGCCGGGCGATGTGTGCGGCCATCTCGACGGAGTCGACGAGGCTCGCCTCCGAGGCGATACCCTCCCCGGCGATGTCGAACGCCGTGCCGTGGTCGACGCTCGTGCGAACGATTGGCAGGCCGACGGTCACGTTAACGCCGGAGATGGACGCCCCGCCAGAAAAGCCGAGCATCTTGATCGGGATGTGTCCCTGGTCGTGGTACATCGCAACGACGCAGTCGTACGCGCCGCTGGCTGCCTGGTTGAAAACGGTGTCGGGCGATTCGGGACCATATGCCCGGATCCCCCCGGACCGGGCCTGTTCGACCGCGGGTTCGATCTCCTCTATGTCTTTGGAACCCAGCAATCCCCCGTCGCTGGCGTGGGGATTGAGCCCCGCGACGGCGATCTCGGGGTCGTCGATGCCCAGTTCCCGGAGCGCCTCGTCGGTCACCCTGACGGTGTCCAGCACCGCGTCCGTCGTCACGAGGTCACACGCCTCCCGGAGGGGGACGTGTGTGCTCACGTGGGTGACGCGGAGGTCACCTTCGACGAGCATCATCGAGTAGTTCTCCGTATCCGTGGCGTCGGCGAGCATGTCGGTATGTCCGGCGTAGTCGCTACCGGCCAGTCGCGTCGCCTGCTTGTTGATCGGAGCCGTCGTCATTCCGTCGACCGCTCCGTCGATGGCCAGTTCGATCGCGCGTTCGACGTACTCGAGACTCGCCCCACCGTACGCTTCACGAACGACCCCGTACTCGACGCCGTCGACGTTGTCGAGGTCCAACACCGGAATTGCCTCCGGCAGGAACGACGCGTCGGCCGGGTCGTCGACGGTGACGACGTCGAGGCCGCGATCGCGGACGGCGAGGGCGTCACGCATCACGTCGGCATCACCGACGACGAGGGGGCGTGCGTGCTGTAGCAGACCCGGATACGCGGCCGCGATGACTTCACTGCCGATGCCGGCAGGGTCGCCCATCGTAACTGCGATACGTGGGTTATCTACTGCGGTCACGGGTGGGCTCTAATTCGGCAGTACAATTAACGATGGCCTTTGGAGACCCGAACCCGCCGGCTTTCGTCACGACACGAGTGCCCGCGGCTGGACCGTCCGCGATCCACCCCTCCGGAATCCCCTCGGCCACGGCCGCTCCCGTGAGACACACCGAACCCGTACCGATGGCGTCTAGGGTCGTCCGTGCGACGTCGCCCCCGGTGAGAAAGAGTCCGGCGGGGGAACACGCCTCGAACACGGTGCTTGCAGCGGTCGCGAGCGCCCGAGCCACGCGCTGGCCGGGATCAGCGCTACACGGCTGGTTGGAATCGGACGTTCCGGGATGGCCATCCACGGAAACGCCGGATTCGCCTCCGTTTGCGGACCCGTTCGCACGGATGACGTCACTGGGGTCGGTCGCTGCGGTGAGGACGGCATGCCTGCCGGATTCGAGTCGGTCCTGCAGGGCGGCCGTGAGCGTCCTATCGGTGGATTCCGGGTCCAGCACCGCTCGCCGTGGATCGAGTCGGAAGATGTCGGAATCCGGAACGGCCCCGAGTTGTTCGAGTGTGCGGTCGTTGACGCTTCCGACGACGGCCAGGACGCCGGTGCCTGCACGGTCGGGGGCAGTCGGCAGGTCAGGCGTGCCGGGAAGCATCACGCACTTGGCGAGACCGCCACTACCCACGTACAGCACGTCGCTGTCGAGCGACGCTGCCCCCTCGGCAACGTCCCGGAGGTGGTCACCGTCAGTCGCGTCGCAGGTGATGAGCGTCCTCTCGGTCACCGCAGCGAGTTCCTGCTGGACGGCGTCAGCACCTCGACGGATGACTCGGCAGTCGAGGTGTTCAACCGGATGTCGAGACGTCCCGAAGTACGCCGGCACGGTCGACTCATCGATACCGTAAGCTGCACTCGCTAGTGGCTCGCCGTCGACGTAGTGGACGCCGTCACGCGTGACGCGTCCGGTCGCGGGAAATGCCGGCGCTATGATACCGAGGTCACACCCGGAAACGGCGAGCGCAGCGTCGACCTCGGGAACGACGTTCCCCCGGAGCGTCGAGTCGATTTTCTTGTACACGAGCGACGATTCGGACGACTCGATGACGGTTCGAACGGCACCGGCCGCTAGGTCCGAGTCGACACCCCGGGTGTCGGTGTCGACTGCAAGAACGTCGCCTGCAGACGGTGGGTCGAACGACCCCGGCTGTGTGGGATCGACGAACTGAGCACGAACGCTCCGGTCACGGGCGGCGAACCCGTACCCGGCGTCTAGCGTTCCGGTAAGGTCGTCGCCGACGAGTACTGCATTCAACATGAGGGTGGTATCGTCCCGATGTGTATACAACTGCCGGGGTCGCCCGTGCCACGTCGATGCTGACTCCAGGGTCTACACCCGGACAAACCAGTCAACGTGATATGACAGTTCCCGTCTTCACCAGGAACGGATCGAAACGTCTTCGAGCGGTCTTTCCATCGGCAGCGAGAGGTGGCTACCGGTGTAACTCGAGACGAAAATGCCGACTAGCACCTCCATTACGTGGATCGCATCGGTGCCCGACGACCGGTTTGTCGCGACTCCGTCGAGTAAGTCCACGACGTGTGCCGCAGCGTTGGTGAAGGAAGCGTCCAGGTCGGGCGTCGGCCCGGCCGCGTAACCGTCCCAGAGGTCCGTTCTACGGTGGTCGGTCCCGTCGTCGGACCAGTAGCGCCACTCGTCGTCACCCTGGTCGATAATCAGCGTTCCGCCGGTGCCGAGCAGGCGAAGATAGCCCGACCAGACGTCGCGTGACACCGTACAGTCGACCGTCACGAAGGTCCCATCGCGCATCGTCAGTAACGCCCCGCCGCCCGAGTCGTCGATGTCGGAACTGTCTACGATGGAGTCGGTGAGTTCCTCGGTCCCCGTGAGGAATCCGGTGAGTTCCGACACCTCGTCGTCGAGCAAATAAGTCACCGCGTCGATCATGTGAGCGCCGTTTCTGAGGAGTTCGCGTTTGAACTGGAGGTTGATCGATTTGACGTCTCCGAGCACTCCCTCCTGGAGTAGTTTGTCCCTGAGCAGGTGGTAATCGGGATCGAATCGCCGTGGGTAACTGATCACCAGTTCGACACCGGCGTCGCGACACTGCCGAACCATCTCCCGACCCGCGCTGACGCTGGAGGCAATGGGCTTTTCACACCAGATCACCTCGGGCGGATTCGATACATGCAGGGCGTCGAGGGTGTGCTGGCGGTGCAAGAACGTCGGCGTACATATCGAGAGAGCATCCAGGTTCTCCGATTCTAGCATGTCGCGGTGGTCATCGTACATGTTCTCCGGCGGAACCTCCCACAGGTCACCGAACGTTGCCAGTTGCTCCTCGTCCGTATCACAGGCGGCGATCAACTCGACGTCGTCCGTGGCGTCGTAGCCACCGGCGTGAGTCGAGCGGACCTGTTCGCGGTCGTTGAAGCTCTCGTCGACGCCAATAAAACCCATACCGGCGACGCCTCCAGTACCGATTATCCCCGCTGAATACGTCATGAACTGCCGTACCGACGGTAGAACAATTAAACCTTATCGTTCGACACCGTCCTTATCAAGAGCGGTCCATCGACTCCGAGGCCGTCATCGACCGGTGGGCGACGCTGGGGGAGGGACCGGATACTGTCGGACAGAGACATTGATAATCGAACCCCCGGGACGGGGGGCCTTCGAATTATCAATACTTCTGTCCGACAGTAGAGGTGCTCGAGGCGACCGCCGCCGGCGACCTCCGCAAGCCCGTCTTCGACCCGTAACTGCCGGCCTTCGCCCCGTCGTCACATCTCCTCTCTGCCGCCCCGGACGTAGGGGGCGGGGGCGACCGTGGCGTCGATCTCGACAGGGTCGTGGCGCTCAACCTTGCGTTTCCCGCTCGTATCCCCCCAGACGAACGATACCTCGGTGCCGGGATCGCTGTACTCGAGATCGACGGTCGCTAGCGACAACATTTCCCGGGTGTAGTAGAGGTAGCCGGGGTACTTCGAGAGGCCCACCACCTCGCCGTCATTATAGATCGTGTCGTAGTGACAGACCGACCACTGTGTCGCCACGTCAGGCATGTCCATGTACTTGTGGGTCGGCCCCTCCTCAAACAGTGAGCCGTAGATGTCTACGACGTCGTCAGAATCCCACACCAGCGTCACGCGCTCACGCTCCTGCTCTCCAACCATCTCCTCCAGCGCCTCCTTGCCAACGAAGTCGTGCTCAAAGTCGATGATTCCCGTCTTGCCCTGCTCCATCGGGGTCATGTAGTAGTCCGTGATGTCATCCGAATCGAAGCTCCCGCCGACCGAGAGCTGGGCCTCCATGCTGTCGGCGCCGAGCCACTCGCGGTAGCCCTCGAGGTCAGGGTGCTCGTGGATCGCGGGCACCGCCGCGACGAACCAGCCCGAGCCGATCTTACCCGTCTTGTAGGCCCGCGTTCCCAGCTGGCGGATGTCGTACTCCTCGCCTGCCGCGAATATGTCCTCCAGTACCTCGTCGTGGTGGTGGTAGGGGCCGAAGATCTCCAAGCCGGGCGTGGCGGCCATGCCGTGGCCCAGTGCGTAGGTTTCGACGCCGTTGATTTCGACGGTGTCCATCCCGAAAAAGGAGACGTTCGGGACGCCGCCGTCGATCACTTCCTTCATCGTGTCCATAGCGTTGGGGCCCTGGATCTGGAAGCGGAAGTGTGGCGGGTCGTGGTCATCGAAGGGGTGGTATGGGACGTTCGTATAGACATCGTAGTTCTTAATTTCGGCGTTGTACCGCACCCAGTTGTTGATCCACTCCGAGCCCACGGAGAGGAACTCGTTTTTGCCCAGGTAGAAGACGATGACATCGCCGATGACGTATCCATCGGGATTGCAGGTGAGGTAGTTGATCGCCCGCGGCGGGTCGTTGTCACGGATCTTGTCGAAGTCGTTCACGCCGAGCGACTCTAGCAGCTTGACCGCGTCCGGTCCTTCAATCTCAAGGATTTCCATGTGGTAGGACTGGTCGACGACGGCTACCGACTCTCTGACTGCGCGCTGTTCCTCAATCCAGTTGGTGTACTCCTCGCGGAAGACATAGGGCTGCCAACCGATGTCGTTGTTCCGGAACATCATTGCGGTGTTGTCGACCGATCGGAGGACATCCGCCAGGCTTTCGGATCCCATGCTCTGTGGGGGTCGGGATCAAGTAATAAATGCTTCGATGGAAGACCCTGTCCACGTTTCTCGGATCTGGTCGCTCTACAAACGGATTTCGCTGGTATACGAGTCGACAGAACTATTGACTGGCAGTTCACCACTGACGATGCTCGGATCAAGCTACGCTAGCTCTATCCCGTTGAACTCGAAGAGGATCTACAGATTTAGGGTTAAAGCTACACTAAGAGCCCATGATATATAGCGCTTGCAAACAAACAAATGCTGCATGGATCGGGTTCTCGTCACCGGAGGGTTCGGCAGAGTCGGGCCGTGGGTCATAGAACAATTTCTGAACGAAGGATACGAGGTTGCCTGTGTCGACCAGCAGGCACCCGAGACATCCATCCCCGGAGTGTCGTTCTTCGAGGCTGACCTCACGGAGCAGGGTGCCGCGTGGGAGATATTATTCGAGTATGACCCGGACGCAATCGTCCACCTGGCCTCCGTGGCGCGTGCCGCCAGCGAACAGCACGGAACCGCCGTGTTCTCTGCGAACGCGCGCATGACATACCATCTGCTGGTCGCAGCCGGACACGCGGACGTGCCAGTCGTCTGGACCTCAAGCGAAACCGTCTACGGACCGATGCATAGCGACGGCGAGTGGCAGGTAGATCGTCTCCCGGTCGACGAGTCCAGTCCGACTCGGCCGACCGGCGCGTACCCGACTTCGAAGCTGACGGGCGAGGTGATCGCCGGAGCGGTCGCCAGGGAATTCGACCTGTCAATCGCGTCGGTCCGTCCTTCCTGGGTCGTCCGTCCGATCGACGCAGCCGGGATTCCAGGACCGACGTACGCGGAGCTGTCGGATCTCCGAGAGTCGTTCGATCCCGAATCCGTGACATCGACTTGGAACCTCTGGTCGTACGTGGACGTCCGAGATCTCGGGCGCCTCCTCTTGGCGGTGATCGCCGGGGAATTCGAGGGCCACGAACTCTTTCTCGGGGTCGCCGACGAGAACTATCTTGACCGCTCGACCGCTGAGGCTGCCCAGGCGATTGGGGAGAGTTTCCCGTCAGAGTGCTCGTTGAGCGGAGACCAGTCCGCGCAGTCGAATGCGAAAGCCGAGCGCGTGCTCGGCTGGACGCCGAGTCACTCTTGGAAGAGCGCGACCCCCACCGATGTGTCCACGCCGTCCGTGCTGGAGGCGGTCCGGTAGTCGCGCGACGGATACAGTTCCGGATCGCACGAAGCCTACAACTGCACTGTCGGATGGGAGAATAATAGCGACCGTTCTCGTCCAACATGTCGTCATAAGGACGGATGTAAGTCTTTACCGATGCGCTCGCGTGAGACCGGCGGATTCGGCCGATATCCGCCGGCTCGGCGAGCGCGCGATGAAAACAGTTTTCGAAGGCCCCCGTCCTGGGGGTTCGATTATCAATGTCTCTGTCCGACAGTATATCACATACGGCCCACTCTGCAAAAACGCCCCCGTCGCGTACTCGGCCTTCTTCATCCTTCCCGGAAAGAATTTGCGGTAAGAGACAGCCCTTCATAATGTCTGTTGTAGCTGTTTACCGGTGATCGCCACCCCCGGCGGCGGCGAGCACCGGTAAGAGACTACAACAGACATTATCAGGGCGAAGAGGATGTCAATCGTCGTCTTGGGCCTCGTTCAGTGACCAGATTCGTTCCATGGCAGGCATTTCCATGTCGTCGGGGTCGACCCCGGAGCGTTTGAACCGTCCGACCCGTTCCTCCCAGGCCTGGTTCCGTGGGTCATCCCCGTACACCTCCTCGAACTCCGTCAGGTCTTCCACGTCCATGATACTGACAGCGACGTCGTCCTGGACGTACAGTTCGTACGTTTCAACCCCACCCTCCTCCATCGCCTCGATGACGGAGTCAGGGACGTCTTCGTGAGCCTCGACGTAACCTCCGACGGCGTCGGCTTTCAGCTTCTGGATCATCACCACTCGCTGGAAATCATTCGCAGGCGACATGATTCCAGGATTTCCCCCGGATAGTATAAACGTTGGCTTGTGCACGGTGATATCTGGCGTGTATTCGTATGTCAGAACGCACGTTTCGACGATTGGATCTCGGGAGTACCGGCAGTACGGAGTCATAATGACCGTTCTCACTGTTTACCAGCCATCATCAATCACACCCAAGCGGTTGCAACCGACGCTATACGAACGATTGATACCGTTCTTCTATCGCATCCGTTGTGGGTGGGTCAACGTCAACCGCGAGTCGATAGCGGAGCGTCGTCGACTCGCCGGTGTTGAGTCCGTAATCCAGACGTTGTGCACCATCAGTGAAGGCAGCCTGTCCGAGAGGATTCACGGAGAACAAGCCATACCCCCGAGCGTGCCAGAACGCCGGGTGACCGATGTTCTCGGGATGGTCCATGAGGGTTACCGCGACCGGGGAGTCCTCGACGTCCCCGGTGAGGCGGATCCACCGCGCCCGGGTTCCCCAAGCGGCTGTTCCCTCGATCCCCTCACTGGTATGATACACGCCGCTGCGTCCTTGCCGACCGTCGATTTCGGTCGTGGATCCAGTCGAAGGGTCCTCAACGACCGAAACGTCACCAGCCTCGGGGTGTTCAAGCCCCGACCGGACCCGGATCGCACAGAGACCCTCCTTGTCATCCCCGAGGTCGACGTCTCGATCGGCCGAAAGCGTCGTGATCCGGTCGATCACGCGGCGGTCGCCCGTAGCGTGGAACCGATACGTCGTGTTCTCCCGTAGGTGCCGTCGTTCTTGAGGATCGACCCAGTCGGCCGTCGCGACGAGTTCAGCAGGGTCGCCAGACTCGATCCGTTCGATCTGATCGTGGCAAATCCGCCCCATTCCCTCCTGATTTCCGCCCGAATTGTTCCAGAAGTCATACCCGTTGACGTTTCCGTACGTCAGCGAGAATCCGATATGATGGGGATGATCGACCCGCTCACCCCGGCGCGGATCTACCGGGTATCCTCTGGTGATCGCTCGCCCGTCGGCGGCCATCACGGGGTAGCACACTGGCTTCGTCAGTACGTCCAGATCATCCCAGCGATAGCTCATGAAGTGGTCACCCCCGACGGTGGCGTCCACGCGGCACGCTTCGGGACGGGGAGTCAACTCTACTTTCATCTGTCTACCTCGAAATCCCGGATCTGCCCCTCGAAGCGGGGCCCACACGGCGGGTGCTTTAGATCGGGGTCGACCGTATCAATATACTGTCGGACAGAAGTATTGATAATTCGAAGGCCCCCCGTCCTGGGGGTTCGATTACCAATGTCTCTGTCCGACAGTATATGTGCGGTCCCTCGGCCCGTGAGCCCGATGATAGCGTGTTGTAACACGTCGTCCATGGGGTTGACATACGAATAACGGAACTAATATCCAGCGATCAGAAAAGAAATATCCGGTTCGTTATCGACGATATCTTCGCCCGTACACCCGGACTCGAACCAGTCAACCTGAACGTTAGTATACGGGTCGACAGAACTGTTGGTAGAATTAGCCTCCGCCGTACCCGGCGAATATCTATCAGGACTTCTGTCGACCCGTATATCTCCTCACGAGTGCACCGATTCGAAGGTCCGATAGGAGAGGTACGCGAGATCGCGCGAGGAGAGGAACTCGACCTCCTCGACCCAGGAGAGACATTCCTCGTAGCTTCCCCACCGGTCCATCCAGGGGTAGTCCGACCCCAGCATCAACCGTTCGGGCCCGAACCACTCGATCAAGTTGCGAACGTACCCGTGTAGATTGGGGTACGGCCACGGCTCCCCGGCCGAACGCGGGAGCGAACTCACCTTGACGTACGTGTTATCGTGGTCGGCTAGACGGCGAAACGCCGTCCACGGTTCCGCCTCGGGCGTGGTCGTTTCGTCGGGCCACGCCATGTGATCGACGACGATCGTCACCTCCGGGTGTTCGGCTGCCAGGTCCGCGACCATGGTGAGTTGGTCGGCCTTCGGGAAGACGAACAGTGCATCGTCGGACTGGGCGAGTTCGTCCCACACCGGCTCGAGTTCGGGCGAGGTGATCCAGTCCCCGGTCCGGTTTAGCTCGGTGGGGTACTCCTCGTAGGCGAGTGCGGCGTGCATCCGGACTCCGAGCATGCGGTCGTGACCGGTCACGCGGCGGACGTCTCGCCGAACACGGTCCTCGTCACGGAAAAAATCCAGTAACCCGACCCCGTACAGCCGGTCCGGATGGGCCTCGATGCTCCGCATCGTGTACTCGTTGGCCCGTCGACCCCGCCCGTACAACGGCGTCGTCACGACCACGCTCCCGTCGATCCCCAGCCGGTCCATGTCCTCACACAGGTCACGGTGGGTGTATACTGTCGGACAGAGACATTGATAATCGAACCCCCGAGACGGGGGGCCTTCGAATTATCAATACTTCGGTCCGACAGTATAGGGTCCCGTCCACTCGGGCGGGAGCAACTCCGCCTGCCACGGTAGTTCCGTCGTGTTTCTGCCCCACGCGTGGGTGTGTGTGTCGATAAAGCGCATACATACTCATACTGACTCCTCTCACTTCTTACCGCCGATCGTCACCCCCGCTGGCGGCGATCGACAATGAGAGACGAGTCATTATACTGTCGGCTGTACGTTCGTGGAGGAATTCGCCACCCCGGGGTGTCGAATATCTCCATCGAGTCACAGCCGACAGTATTAGTATCAATCCACGCGGGCCTGTACGTTGATATGGAAAGTTGCAAGTCGGGGGAGGATCGAATGGATGGTATGCGACTTGGACGGTTCCGCGCTGGCGAACGGTCACGGATCGGTCGTTTCGAGGGCGACACTGTTACCGACGTAACTGACGAGTTCGATTCGTTTCGCGACGCGCTGTCGAGGCCGGAAGACGCGAGCGGGACCGACGGCGAGACGTTCGCTATCGAGGAGATCACACACCTCCCGCCGACGACGGAACGAAACACCGTCTTCTGTGCGGCGCTCAACTACGAGGCCCACGCCGAGGAGGGGGGGCAGGCGGTGCCCAAACGGCCGCTCGTGTTCATGAAACTCCCGCGGACGCTCGTGGGGCACCGCCAGCCGATCAACTACCACACTCGCGTCACCGAGGAGATCGACTACGAAGCCGAACTGGCTGCCGTGATCGGGACGCCCGCCCGACACGTCTCCGCGGAGGAGGCCCTCGAACACGTCGCCGGGTACACGCTACTGAACGACACCTCCGCGCGGGACCTCCAGCTCGGCCTCCAGGTCGGCGACGATGAGAACGTCGACTGGTTCTCCGGAAAGGCGATGGAAGATACCACGCCGGTCGGCCCCTCCGTCGTGATCGACGAGATCGACGACCCACAGGACCTGTCGATCGCCTCCCGCGTCAACGGCGAGACGATGCAGGACGACCACACGAGCATGATGATCCGCTCGGTCGCCGATCTCGTCGCCTTCGTGTCCTCGCGGGTCCAGCTTACCCCCGGCGACGTCATCGCGACCGGAACCCCAGAAGGCGTCGGCACCTTTCAGGACATCCGGCTCCACCCCGACGACACCGTCGAAGTCGAGGTCGAGGGCGTCGGAACGCTCGTCAACACCGTCCAGGAAGCCGAATAGACGGACGTTTCCGGCCTTCACTCCGGAGTAGCGCGGTCGGGCCAGGGTTCGAACTCCGGGTTTTCGGCCGGAAAGCTCGCCCCGACGTCGTCCTGCCACGCCGCGAGGCGCTCGCGCAACCGGGTCGCTGTTTCCGGACGGTGTTTCCGGAGGTCGTGCTCCTCGGAGAGATCCTCACCGAGGTGGTACAGTTCCGTGTGTCCGGTCTCGAAGAACTCGATGAGTTTCCAGTCACCCTGCCGGACCGCGGCGGCGGGCGTACAGCCCTGGTTGCCGTAGTGTGGGTAATGCCAGAAGATCGCGTCCCGGTCCAGTCCTCCATCCGGATCCGCGAGCACCGGGCGGAGACTCTCGCCGTCGATCGGTTCCTCCGGGAGGGGGACGCCGGCCGCGTCCAGGAGGGTCGGGTACACGTCGGGGCTCGTGACTGGCGTCTCGATCAGGTCCGGCGCGTCCGGGTCGTCCGTGACGCCGGGCCAGCGTACGATGAAGGGAACGCGGTTGCCACCCTCGTTCATCCAACCTTTGCCTTCGGCGAGCGGTCGGTTGGTGGTGGGTGACCTCCCGACCGTCGCGAGTCCCCCGTTGTCGGAGGTGAAGGCCACGACGGTCTCTTCGGCGAGACCGGTCCGTTCGAGCGCGTCGAGTACCCGGCCGACCGCGCGGTCGAGCGCCTCGACCATCGCGGCGTAAGTCGGATCGGACTGTACCAGCCGACGCCTGATCCGCCCGTTCTTCCCGTCCTCGTATGGGAACCTGTCGCCGAGTTCGAACTCGGTCAGGTCGTCCAGTCCCCGAGAAGCGCGCTTTCGCTCGTAACGCTCGACAGCCTCGTCGGGGGCCTGGATCGGCGTATGGACGAGATAGGGATCGTAGTTGAGGAAGAACGGCTCTTCCGACCCGACGCTCTCCTCGATCAGGCTGACGGCCTCCTCCGCAAGCCGGTCGGGCAGGTAGCGACCCTCGTCATCAGGCCCTTCCTCAAGCGTCGGGATACCCCACGGGCCGAAGTAGCCGTTCATCGGCATCCCCCACTCACAGCCCGCGACGTTCTCGTCGAAGCCGTGGTCCGTCGGGAGGGAATCCTCGGCCGCGCCGCCCAGGTGCCACTTTCCCACGTGGTACGTCGCGTACCCGCGTTCGCCCAGCGCCTCCGCGAGCGACGTTCCCGAGTGGGGAAGGTGCTGGTCGTTTGGCGCGTCGATGAGTTTTCCCTGCCGCGGGTGGGCGTCCTCGTTCATCGCGATGAAGTCGGTGATGCCGATCCGGGCCGGATACTGTCCGGACATGACGCTCGCGCGCGTCGGAGAGCAGACGGGACACGAAGCGTAAGCGTCGGTGAACCGCGTGCCCTCCCGGGCGAGATGGTCCAAGGCCGGCGTCTCGTAGAACGGGCTGCCATAGCAGCCCGGATCCCGCCAGCCCAGGTCGTCGGCCAGGATACACACTACGTTCGGTGGGGAAGATGGCATGATCCGTAGTTGATCCGAGGGAGATATATTTGTTTCCTACTGGCACCGGATGACCGCTCCGGGAGACGGGGTTCACGACCGCCGTCGCCGTGCGACCGGGAACTGCGCCCCGAAGGCGCGCGGTCAGTTACTCGGGTCGCTTCGGCGGATCGTAGACACACTGATTCATTCGAAACCGGACGTTCGTCACGCTGAGTACACCACACCGTTCGCACCGTTTGATCGGGCCGAAAACGCTGACGACGTGATGAGGACCGCTCCTGTCTATCGCGGAAACCTCGGTGTAATTATCCACTGTGGTCAGCCTCCGTTTCCGTGGTCGTGCGCCGGTTCCTGCTGACGCCAACACCCGAGGATCCTCCACCTGGATGCGTTAGTATCATTTGATAATTGTATCTTCCCGGGAATTTTGCTTCCGTTCCGACTCGATCGGTGCGCGAAGGTCGTTTTCGTCACCACGATATCCGGACGCTGGATGGTACGGCCCGTTGGGAGATGTCTCGGCTCCCGGGGTCGGGACACGACCCATGATCGGTAAACTGTTTTAATTGCAATTATATAAATAGTTCGGATCGAGTGACCGACAGCGCACGTGCCGTCATACTGTCGGACGGAGACGTTGAGGATCCACCCCTTCTTTTTTTATGAGCGTCACGTAGCGTGGGTCATGGATTCCACGACAGTGTCGATAATCCCGGAGTCAACAGTACTCGACGCGTGCGGCGACCCGGAGGTTCCCGAGATGGGCGTGATCAGGCAACTGTGGGAGACTGATCCCATCCCCGACGGAGAAATCCCTGACAGGGCGGCTGCCGCGGTCGACCGGTTGGAGTTCGCTGCCGTTCCGGACGGCGGGGAGGTTGCCGTCGGTGCAGGCAGCCGGGGGATTGCGAACATCCCGACGATTCTTGCCGGGGTCGTCTCGGAACTGAACGACCGTGGCTACGAACCGTTTGTTTTTCCGGCAATGGGTAGCCATGGAGGGGCGACGGCCGAGGGACAGCGTGAGATGCTCGCGAGTCTGGGGGTGACGCCGGAAACGATCGGTTGCGAGATTCGGGCAACGATGGAGACGACCCGGGTTGGGAAAACGTCACAGCGCGGGGTTGAGGTGGTTGCTGACGCGAACGCCGCTGCAGCGGACGCCATCATTCCGGTCAATCGGGTGAAGCCTCACACCGACTTCAGTGGCGATGTCGAAAGTGGGCTTTCGAAGATGCTGGTAATAGGGATGGGAAAACAGCGTGGCGCGAAGACCGCTCACGAGTGGGCAGCCGACTGGAGTTTTAGAAACATGATTCCCGAGATTACCGGGATGCTGCTCGAGCGGTTGCCGGTTGTCGGCGGCGTCGCGTTAGTCGAAGACCAGCACGACGACACGACGATTATCGAGGGCGTACCACCCGCCAGGTTTCTTGACCGCGGGGCCGAGTTACTGGAGACGGCTTACGATCTGTTGCCGACGATACCGTTTGATGATATCGACGTGCTCATCATCGATCGGATGGGGAAGGACATCTCCGGTGCCGGCATGGACACCAACGTCATCGGTCGAATGGTGTTCGGTTCCGAACCCGAACCCGACACCCTCGACACCGATCGGATCTACGTCCGCGGGCTTACCGAAGCCTCCCACGGGAATGGCTCCGGCGTCGGGTCCGCGGATTTCATTCACGCTGATCTCCTATCACACCGTTCGCGTGAGCGCGCGGAGCACGGTCTGACGACACTCCGTGATCCGGTCGAAGACCCGAGTCCCGTCGGACAGAACGGGGTGCTCCGTCGGGAGTGACTGGTACACGTACTCCTGGAACCCGGACCGATTGTGAGGAGCGTTACCGCGTGATTCGGAGTGTTCCTCGAGGAACTCCCGGCATCTGCTCTCGACGTCGCCGAGCCGAGTCCACCTATCGGACAGTTCCGAGAACGTGTGCTCCTCCTCGAGGTCCGGCATCTCCGTTTCGAGTTCGGAAACGATGTCGCACAACTCCTCGTCCGCACTCGTCAGTCGGCGTTGCTCGCGCTCGAGCACTGTTAGCAGTTCCTCCCTGCTGTGTCGCGCTTCGTTGCATTGGGAGACCAATCCACGCTTGATTGGCTGGGTGTATCGCCGCCCGCCGAACACGGCAGCAGCCATTTCATCTCCTAGTTCGGCAGTCATGTTTGCCTCGATGGGCTCGTCGTACTCCTCCTCGTAGTGGGGGACCGACATGACCGTCTCACGGTAGGCATCCTTGATTCGTTCGAATCCACTGTCTTCTAACTCGGACCCGATCGCAACCGCACCCCTTCCCGTCGGGGCCGACCGTACGGCCTCGATTCCGGACACCTTCCGTTGGAACGCGGCGATCGCGTCCCGTTCTGTGGCTACTCGCTCGTGTTCCTCCTTGAGTTCCGACCGGGCTTCCGGGATGTACGTGAGTACCACGACGAGTCCGAGACCGAGTAGCACGACCCCCGTGACGACGCTGGCGTACGACCCCGTCTCGACACCGCCACACTCCATGAACCGACAGACGACCTCAATCGGATTCGCTTCGTATGCATGGATGGTGCTCCTCCTCAGGGAAATATGGCTCACAGTGCGTTCATACGGGTGCGTCATTATATAACAATTGTGTTGGTTGTGTGTGCCGGTCTCTCGGGACCGCTCACGACGAACCCGAGCGCGTGCGACACTCAAACATTTATAAATGACGGGTGTTATGATACACCATCCAAGCACAGTCGTAGCCACCGGGGATACACACGACGGTGACCCGCGTGTGGTGTCCGGCGATCGGTGATCAGAGACTTGGATAGGGCACACATGACATACAATGCAGGCATTATCGGCACCGGTGGTGTCGCGGGTATGGGCATTCTCGGCATGCACGACGAGGAGGCCATCGGTAACGAAAAGATCAGCGCGAGCCACGCCGGTGGGTACGCTGCCACTGATCAGATCGAACTCACCGCCATCGCCGATATCGACGGGGAGCGGCTTGCCACGTTCGGGAGCGCGTGGGAGATCCCCCCGGACAGGCGGTACGTCGGGCACGAAGCGATGCTTGACGCCGAGGATCTCGACGTCGTCTCGGTCTGTACCCCGTCGTTCTTACACGACCAACACACGATCGACGCCGCTCGGTCCGCCGCCGAACCTGACGTCATCTGGTGTGAGAAACCGATCGCTTCGCAGGTCAGCGCGGCAGAGGAGATGGTCAACGTCTGCGATGAGACTGACACGGAACTCGTTATCAACCACTCGTTTCGGTTCACCGACAAGCTACGGCGACTCCACGATCTGATTCACGACCGGAACCTTCTGGGCGAGATCAAGTCGGTGTCCATGCAGTACCGGATGGAGCTGATGCGAAACTCAACACACCTCCTGGACACCGTAGTGTATCTACTGGATGCGCGTGCGAAACAGGTGAGCGGCTACGTCAACGGTGAGAACGAAGCGGTTGATGCGCTTGATACCTCCGAGGACATAGTCGATGCAGGTGGTGGTGGGCATCTCATCATGGACGAGGACACGTTCGTCACCGTCGACTGCACCATCCCCCGGGAGATGTCCTCCATGATGCTCAATTTCATCGGAACCGACGGCAAACTCTACATGAACAACGACGATGGTGAGTGGCGTTACTGGTCGCTTGAGGACGGTGAACACGTCGAACGGTCCTTGCCGGGTATCGAGGACGCGTGGACGTGGGACGACGACTACAAGCGGTCGTTCGCGAACGCCGCCGGGCACGTTCAGAATCTCCTGAACGGCGACGCAACGAACCACTCACCCGGCACGGAAGCGATCCGGTCGTTCGAAATCATCGTCGCGTTCTACCTCTCAAACTACACCGGAGCAACGGTGGACGTCCCGCTACAACAGCCCCTCCGTGAAGTCTCTATTACGTCCTGGTAGCGGTGGCCATCACCGTCGATCTCCCCCGAACGCGACCGGTAATCCGGTAGGATTATCACCACTCACACAGTTCTCCCTCGTATGTCGCTCGAAATAACGAGAATCGAGAGCGTCGAGTTCAAGTACGACATCCCGGACGTCGGGACGGACGAGCATGCGTTCAATCTCGTGTACGATCCCGGCGAGACGACCGCGCGGAAACTGTTCGCGCTGCGCGTCCACACTGACGCCGATATCACCGGCGAGTACGTCGGCGGCAACTCACCTGGAGCCGCCCAAATCAACACCTTCGCTGACTACCTCGTCGGGAAGAACCCGCTGCGGCGGGAGCGCCACTGGTCGGAGATCAAGCGCGCGCTCCGCAAGTACGACCGCATGGGCATCGGACCCGTCGACATCGCGCTGTGGGATCTGGCGGGCAAACACTACGACGCCCCGATCCACGAGATGCTGGGCACCTATCGCGAGCGCATCCCTGCCTACGCCTCGACGTATCACGGGGACGAGAACGGGGGACTGGACTCCCCGGAGGCGTTCGCCGACTTCGCCGAGTCGTGTCTGGAGATGGGCTACCCCGGGTTCAAGATCCACGGCTGGGGCGGCGGCGACGCCGCCCGTGACATGGATCGCGAGGTGGCAACAGTGCGCGCCGTCGGCGAGCGCGTCGGTGAGGAGATGGACCTCATGTGTGACCCGGCCTGTGAGTACGAGACGTTCGCCGACGCGCTCGCAGTCGGACGCGCCTGCGATGAGTACGATTATTTCTGGTACGAGGACCCCTACCGGGACGGCGGGATCTCACAGCACGCCCACGGCAAACTCCGCGAACTGATCGACACGCCGCTACTTCAGACCGAGCACGTCCGCGGCCTGGAGCCAAAGACGGACTTCATCGACGCGGCGGCGACGGACTTCGTGCGAACGGATCCGGAGTACGACGGTGGCATCACCGGCGCGATGAAGACGGCCCGCGTCGCGGAGGGACACGGCCTCGACGTGGAGTTTCACGCCCCCGGGCCCGCCCAGCGCCACTGCATCGCCGCGACGCGGAACGCCAACTACTACGAACTCGCCTTAGTCCATCCGGACTGTCCGAACACCCAACCACCCGTCTACCGGGGCGCGTACTCCGACATGATCGACACGATCGACGACGACGGCACCGTCGGCGTGCCCGACGGTCCGGGGCTGGGCGTCGATTACGACTGGGAGTTCATTCGCGACAACGAGACCGGCAGCGTCCACGTCTACGAGTAGGCGAGATCTTCTACCGCGCTTCGAGCCGATTATACGGGTCGACAGAACTGTTGATAGAATTAGCCTCCACCGTACCCGGCGAATATCTATCAGGACTTCTGTCGACCCGTATACCGCACGTCATCGGCCATTTCCACCACGTGTCGGACCGGGTCGTCGCTGTCCCCGCTCGGGAAGAACTCACAGGCGACCACGCCCTCGTATCCCATCTCGTCGATCGCCGAGAGGATGTTGTGATAGTCGAGTTCGCCCGTTCCGGGTTCGTGACGTCCCGGCACGTCCGCGATGTGGATGTGACCAACGAGGTCGATATGTTCCCTAAGCGTCTGGATGATATTACCCTCGGTGATCTGTTGATGATAGACGTCATACAGCAGTTTCACGTTCGGGCTGTCGACCGCTTCGACGATCGAGAACCCCCTGTCGGCCGTCCGCAGAAAATAGCCGGAGTGGTTGACGCGCGTGTTCAGTGGTTCCGGCACGATCGTGACGTCGTTTGCCTCCGCGGTCGGTGCAACGGACCGAAGTACTCGGACGATCGCGTTCTGCTGTGTGGCCTCCGACAGCGTGTCAATCCGGGGTCCGACGGTGACGATGAGCGTATCTCCACCCAACTCCGCCGTGGTCTCTATCGACCGCTCGATGTCGTCGACGCCTTGATCGTACTCTTCGGGATCACATATCGCCCCCGAATCGGGGTCGCCGACGTTCGAGGCGACTCCGGTTGCTACCGTTCCGCTGATCGCGACGCCGTTGTCGGCGGCCGTCTTCTGGACGTCAGCAACGTCAACGTCGGTCCAGTCGTAGAACTCGACGGCGTCCGCCCCCGCCCGTGCCGCGCGTTTGACTCCCTGCTGGATGCTACAGTCGTACACCGCAGGAAGGGTCACTCCAACGTCAAAGCTCATTGATCTACGGGGACGGGGCGGTCTTCGGTCACAGCGTTCGTGACTGCCAGCGTCACTTCGAAGGTTCGGATCGCATCGGAGTACGGCGACCGACAGCGGCCGGGATCGTTCTCCCGAACCGCGTTCACGAACGCGTCCACCTCGGTGTGATGGCCGTCGTCGTCGGCCTCGAAGTGGACCTCCTCGTCGTCGACAACACCCTCGCAGGTGTCGGGATCGACGCTGAGGAGGATGCCATCGCCGACAAGCGTAATGCCGTTCTCCCAGGTCGGCGAGGCGGCCGTGGTCATGACGTGGCTCGGAAGGCCACTCTCGTGGCGCAACGTCGCCGAGACCGCGTCCGGGAAGTCAAGCAGGTCGGTCCTGACGCGGAGATCCCCCTCGGAGGAAACCTGCTGGACGTCGCCCCCGAAGTACCGGACGAGGTCGAAGATGTGGGTGGATTGCTCGACCACCTGGCCGCCCGAACGGTCCCGGTGACGCCACCAGAAATCCTCGCCGCCGGGGACGCCGCCGACCCACTTCCCGTAGACGGTAGCGAGGGTGCGGTCGCTCACGTGTTCTCGTGCCCGCTGGACGGTCTCCAGATACCGCATGTGGTGGCCGACCTGGGTGATGATTCCCGCATCCTGAACGGCATCGAGAACCTCGGCGGGATACTCCTGATCGAGGCCAAGCGGCTTCTCGACGAACAGATGGACGCCCTCTTGGGCTGCTCGGAGCTCCTGGCCCTCGTGGGCGAAGGGGGGGACGCAGACGAAGACGGCGTCAAACCCGCCGTCATCGAACAGTAGCTCCCAGTCGGTGTACGCCTCAGCGTCGTGTGCCTGTGCCCACTTTTCGGCCGCATCTGGATTGATGTCACAGACGGCCGTGACGTCCGCATGCTCGTTCGACTGCAGGTGCTCAAGATGCGTACTAGCGATTCCACCGGCTCCAATGAACGCCAATCGAACACTCATGGTACCGTGTGGGTCAATCACGTGTCCGGTACTTAACTCTGGCGTGAGTCGTCAGTGGTCACGCCGGAAAGCAGGTATACTGTCGGACAGAGACATTGGTAATCGAACCCCCAGGACGGGGGGCCTTCCTGTGTCGTTTCGAGTATTTAAAACCGGCTGGAAGCCGATAGTGACGACCTGATGTCTGGTATTTCATCAGCCAGGTCGCCATCAGAGGTAACGGACACCGAGTATTTCAATCCTGACCGATCCACCCCAAGTGCAGTGTACTCGCTGCTCGACTCCGTCGACAGCGAGTCTATCGCCGACGAATATGACATCGGGAGGTACAGCTCCACACACGACCTTGAGAACCACGTCAAAGTCGGCATCCGTGAGGGTCTCGATCCATCTGACTCGCTGGAAGAACTCGCCCAAACAACTGATACAGCCGAGGGACTGGACTACATGGCTGCCTCAACGTTCTCCCGGTACACGAACGACCGCGACTACAGCGCGGTCGTTCGTCTCCTGTTCGAACTGTTTCAGACTCGGCGGCTGTATCATCAGCGTGGCGTCCAGCGCAAACGTCTCAAGTGGCTGAGCCGCGGTGTCATTGCGACTGATGCAACCAATCTCACACTCACTCGATCAGTCACAATGCAGGAGGAGAGTTCAACAGACGGCGATCCAGCTGAAATTACCCCGAGCGACGGTGGACTCGCACTTCACATGGCCGCGCGCGTGGATGTGGAGCAGAAACATCCAGTCGGTATCGGTGTGAGCCAGGGCCAGTCCCACGAAAGCCCGTATTTCGACGCACTCAGAGATGATGTCGAGGTCTTCGCAGACCTCGACTCGGCCATTCTAGTCTTCGATCGTGGTTACACACGCTATGCACGGTTCTGTGAAATCAAACACAGTGACGACGACTTCGTCACACTGTTACGGTCGGATGCTCGCGTCGACGTCCTGAAGCAGATCCAGGACGTCGAAATCACGGTGCGGCGAGAGCGAGACGGTGATCGTGACGACACCGAATCGTACCGTGTCCGCGATGACTGGATAGAACTCAGCGAGACAGGCGAAGAGTTCCGGCGTGTGACCCTGGAAACACCAGACGGCGAGGTGATGGAGTACCTGACGACGTTGTCACCAGCTGAGTACGATCCGATTGAGGTAATCCAAATATACACGCTTCGTACTTTGATCGAAATACTATTTCGTGAACTGAAACAGTATCTGAATGTTGAGAATTTCCACTCAACAACGCTTAACGGCGTGCTGTTTGAGTTGTTCTGCTCGCTGATTGGATTCGTGTTGATTCACTGGTTACGCCAGCACTATCCGCTGAAAGACGGCGTGGCAGATACAATTCAACAGGTCCGATCCAACTGGAACGAGACGCTGAGGTCGTTCGGCTGAGCCCTACTCACGGCGGCGCACGCTGCCGCCGTGAGCGACTGCTCCAGTCAATTCGTCCAAAACCAATCAAATAGTTGAATATAGTTGATGACTTGCGCTCGTTTCACTAGTTCAGCGCAGTAAAATTGGGATTACACCGAACGCTTAGTGTTCGCTCAGTGCATGTATCCCGGCTTGAGCACTCTCTGGCCGCTCGCCGTTTTTAAATACTCGAAACGACACAGGGGCCTTCGAATTATCAATACTTCTGTCCGACAGTATAGTAGTTTCCATCTTTCCCAGCGAACTCCGACTCCCTCGGGGAGTCGACGCGCCCGTGTATCTGCTCGGCGGTCTGGAACGAACGCAACAGACAACTGGAGTAGATGACCACGATGTTCGGCCGATCGAATGTCTCATTACTGGGCATTCGGACTTTGATTTTTCTTATACTGTCGGCTGTAAGTTCGTGGAGGAATTCGCCACCCCGGGGTGGCAGATATCTCCATCGAGTCACAGCCGACAGTATTACAACATAAAATAATTTATGTCGGGGACGGGCCGGCGGAGGGTCACCGACGAGATGGGGTGGGCGGCTGCAGTTAGCCCCGTCGGCGGGCGGAGTGTATCAGTACCGGAGGACTCGCTCACGGAGGATGGCTCCGTCCGCTCTCCTTGTACCGTTCCAGCAACGACCGCAGTTCCGCGACCTTGTCGGGGCGCTCCGCGTATAGATTCTCGCGTTGGGCCCGGTCGGACGACAGATCGTAGAGTTCGCCCGGATGGTCGTGGTCCTCGTAGCCGCGCTCCTCGCGGAACCAGTCGGGTTCTCCGTTGCTGTCGCCGGTCGGGGCATCGATGAGAACCCAGTCGTCTTTCCGGAGTGCCAGACCCCCGCCCTGGTGAACGGTTGCCTCGCGGAGCGGTGTCTCGTGGGCCTCGTCCCGCAGCGCCGGGAGGACGTCATAGCTGTCTTCCCCGGCATCGGGCGGCAGGTCAGTGCCCAGCAGCGAGGCGAGCGTTCGCAACAGATCGACCAGACAGACGGTCTCCTCACAGTAAGTGTCCGCGGGCACCTCGCCGGGCCAACGGGCAATAAAGGGTACCCGGTGTCCTCCTTCCCAGGTGTCGCGCTTGATTCCCCGGAGACCGTCCATGCTGTAGTGATCGCGATCCCGGGCGCGGTCGTACGCCCTCGCGTGTTCGAGAGAATCGAGGTGTTCCGGGCCGTTGTCGCTCGTGAACACGACGAGCGTGTCCTCGGCGACGCCGGCACGGTCGAGTGCAGCCAGCACCTGTCCTACCGCCCAGTCGACCTCACACACCCAGTCGCCGTACAGGCCGGCGTCGCTCCGGCCGCGAAACCGTTTCGCCGGGACGATCGGCGTATGTGGGGCTGTCAGCGGGAAATAAAGAAAGAACGGGTCGTCCTCCGGGCCCCCATGCCCCTCGATGTACTCGACGGCGCGTGAGGTGATCCCGGGCATGACGGCTTCCAGCGTCCACCCGGGCGCCATCGGGCCTTCCGTTCCGGACCCGAACCCGAACATTTCGGGAGGCTTGTCCGCGGTCGGCCGAGTGCGCACCCGGTCGTCTTCGATCCACGTGTATGGCGGGAAGTTGGGCACGTCATCGCCGAAGTAGTGATCGAATCCGCGTTCGATCGGGCCGCCGCCGATCGGCTTCGAGAAGTCGATGTGATCATCCCGTGCTCGACGCGTCTCGCCGGCATGCTCGCCGACCGATGCATCGCCGCTGGGCGGGCGGTCGTCATCAGTGGGCCAGTCCCAGCCGAGGTGCCACTTGCCGATGCAGGTGGTGTCGTATCCGTGCTGGCCCAGCAGTTCGGGGACGGTGAGACGGTCGGCGTCGATCAACGGCGGATCCCAGGGCCAGAGGACGCCCGAATCCAGTTCCGTCCGCCAACAGTACCGCCCCGTGAGAAGCGAGTACCGTGTCGGCGTGCAGACCGCTGACGGCGCATGCGCGTCGGTGAACGTCCGCCCCTCCGTCGCGAGACGGTCCAGGTTCGGCGTCGGAATCTTCGAATCCGCGTTGTACCGGGACACGTCGCCGTAGCCCAGGTCGTCCGCGAGAACGTAGACGACGTTCGGTCGCTGGTCGCTCGTTCGAGCCATGTGGTCGGCACACCGCCGTCACGAATAAGCGTTATCGTCAGGTCCGTTCTTACAGCCGCGAAACCGACTCTAAAGCCAGTTCGCGGACGGTAAACTGTGGCACCGGAACGCGGCCACTGGTGCATCCGTCTTGCGGTCGATCCCGTGATGACTTCCGATAGACACTGTCTCACACGATCGTTTTTATCAAAATGTTTAATACTGGTGGATCTGTGTGAATCGGACGATGAAAGCCGTCATCATCGACATCGATTCGCTGCGAGCGGACCGTCTCGGCGTGTACGGGTACGACCGCGAGACGTCACCGACGATCGATTCAGTGGCGTCAGAAGGGGCGGTGTTCGAACAGTGTTACACGTCCGACTCCCCGTGCCTGCCGAGTCGGACGGCCCTCGCTACGGCGCGGTTCGGGATCAAGAACGGAGTCGTCTCCCACTGGGGGGACGGGCAGTGGCTCAACTTATATTCGACAGCCGGGAACGGCAACGACTACCCGAGCGACAGACCGCTGAGTTTCAAGTGGCTGTCGAATCGGGGAGTCAACACCAGCACCATCACCAGTTTCGGCAAGCGACACGCGGCGTATCACTTCACCGGAAGCTTTCGTGAGTCCATCCAGCCAACCCCCGGCGGGAGCGACAACGGGGCCGTGGTCACCAACGCCGCGACCCGGTGGATCGAGGACCACGCCAAAGAGGATGACTGGTTGCTCCACCTCAACTACTGGGACGTCCACCACCCCTACCTCGACATCGACGAATACGTCGATCCCGTGCAGTCCTCCGGGTCGGGTGCCGACTGGGTCGACGAGGAGGTGCTGGACGAACAGGCCGGGGCGACCGGCGTCCGGTGTCGCACCCTCTGGCCGAGTCCGAGCCAGGACGACATCGGCGATCAGGAGTACATCGAGTACGGTGACTGGCCGATGCCGACGGAGTTCGACACGCCGGAGAAGGTCCAGCATCTGAACGACGGATACGACGCGAGCATCCGAAAGACGGACGCCGAAGTCAGGACGCTTCTCTCCGTGCTCGAGGAGTCGAGCATCCGTGATGAGACGGCCATCATCATCACCTCCGACCACGGCGAGGCGATGGGCGAACACGGCATCTACGCGGAGCACGGTCTCGCGCATCCACCCTGCCAGCAGGTCCCGCTGATAATCCAGGTGCCGGACGGAGCGTACGACGCCGAAACGCGGGTTCCGGACCCGGTGTACCAGTTCGATCTGGTTCCGACGCTGTGTGACCTGTTCGACATCGATGTCCCACCCGGGTGGGACGGAGAGACGCTCACGCCCGCCATGGTAGGCGAGGAGTTCGACGGTCGCGAGTATCTGGTGTGCAGTCACGGAATATACACGTTCAGCCGGGCAGTGTACCGCGGCAAGTGGATGTACGCTCGGATCAAACATCCGGGCGTGTTCTCGGTACCGGGACTGTACAACGACCCCGAGCTTCCGGGCGACGGGACCGAACTCCTGCACGACCTCGAGTCCGACCCGCACATGCGGGAAAACCTGATCGGCCAGCGTCCAGACGTCACCGCCGAGATGCGTGGCTGTCTGGACGAGTGGAAAACACGACACACGGATTCAGCCGACGCTCGTGGCCGCGACCCGCTCGCGGAGATGGCCACAACTGACGGCCCGTACCTGTACGTCGACCCGGCCGAACTCGCAGAGGAGTACCGGAAACCCCGCTACTCCGAGCCACAGCGTGCCGTCGTCGAGTCCGCCGCGAGGGAGTTTTTCGCCGACGGACCGGCCGACTGATACTGACCGTTCTCACAATCGGCGGCCTGGCGTCCAGCTACGGACGGGTCGTTACCAGCAATTATTTCAGCGCGCGCGATACGGTTGTCGTATGAGCAATCAAGCAGTGGAAAAGTCGCCGGCAGACGGTGATATCCCGGACGCGATGGAGGCCCTAGTGAACGTCGCACCCGAGGAGGTCGAGTTACGCGAAGTGCCAGTCCCGGAGATCGGACCGGGAGAAGCACTGCTCCGGGTCAGCGCGGTCGGGATCTGTGGGAGTGACATCCACCAGTGGCACGGGAGCAATTCCTGGGAGGTGAACCACCCCGTGACGCTCGGTCACGAGTTCTGCGGAATCATCGAGCGGATACGGACCGACGACGAGGAGTTCCAAGTCGGAGATCAGGTTGTCAGCGAAACGGCAGCCGTCATAAACGAAAAGAGTCCGCTCACCCGGCGTGGGAAGTACAACCTGGACCCCGACAGGTTGGGCTTCGGGTACGGAACTGACGGCGCCATGGCGACGTACGTCGTCGTGCCCGAGCGATGTTTGCACCACGTGCCCGGCGGCGTCCCAGTCGAGCAAGCCGCGCTCACCGAGCCGTGCTGTGTAGCGTACAACGCCGTCGTCGAGAACGGGGACGTCACCCCCGGTGACGACGTGCTCATCATCGGCCCGGGTCAGATCGGCCTGCTGTCGACGACCATGGCACGAGAGTCCGGCGGGAGCAACATCGTCGTGAACGGGCTCCCCGAGGACGAGGATCGCCTGGAGATAGCAAGCCAGATGGGAGCCACCGAGACCGTCGTCGGTGGACTGGACGGGATTGCGGAGGACATCGGCGACGGACTGGGATTTGACTGTGTGATCGACGCCTCGGGCGTCATGGCAACCTTCGAGACGGCGATGGATTCGGTTCGACCGGACGGCCACATAACCAAGGTCGGCTGGGGGCCGGAAGATTTGAACGCGACGCTCGATCCGATCGTCGGAAAGGGCGTCACGGTACAGGGGAGTTTCAGCCACACCTGGGCCATGTGGGAGAGCGTCCTGACGATGATGTCCACGGGCCAGGTCGACGTCGATCCCATTCTCAATCGCGTCGCACCGCTCACGGACTGGCGGGAGTGTTTCGAGGCCATGCAGGACCGGGAGCACGTCAAGTGCGTCCTCAAACCGGGTGAGTAGTCGTGCCGCTCGCTGCGTTCCCGAAATGTTATTTAGATGATCTCATGTCGGGGGAGATGGCCCTGTCGGAGTGGTTCGACGTCGCCGAGCGCCTGGATCTCGACGGCGTCGAGTTCTACTGGGGGATCACGCCTGACCCGGAGGAGAGCCCCGGAGAACTCGGCCGGGTACGCGAACAACTGGACGACAGGGGGCTCTCGGCACCCATGATGGTCTACTCCCCGGACTTCACGCACCCGGATCGGCAAACCCGACGGGAGGAGATCGAACGGGAAAAACGCGCGATTCGGGCCATCGACCGGCTCGGTGGATCGTACTGCCGGGTGCTGTCCGGGCAGCGCCGCCCGGCGGTGGACCGTGATGAGGGGCTCGGCTGGGCTGCCGAGTGCATAACGGAACTGCTTCCGTTCGCGGCTGACCACGACGTGACCCTCGTCCTGGAGAATCATTACAAGGACGACTACTGGGAGTACCCGGAGTTCGCCCAGGAGATGACCGCGTTTCTCGACTTGCTCGATCGGGTCCCGGAGCACCCGAACTTCGGCGTGAACTACGACCCCTCGAACGCTCTCATCGCGGACGACGACCCGATCGAGCTACTGGAGGCCGTCGGCGAGCGCGTCGAGACGATACACGCGAGCGATCGCTACGTCGAGGGCGGGGACATCGAGGATCTCCGCAACGTCGAGCGCGAGGGTGAGACGGGGTACGCCGACATGCTCACCCACGGGGTCGTCGGCGAAGGGATGATCGACTACGACGAACTGTTCGGCGTGCTGGCGGAGGTCGGCTTCGAGGGGTGGATCTCCATCGAGGACGGATACGACGCGAGCGTCGGGGAGCGACACCTCTCGGAGTCTGCAGACTTTCTGCGTGGGAAGATGGCGGCCCACGGCGTTCCGTGATCGGCGTCAAATGGGGGGCGCCCCGCATGGGCACTGGAGACGCTCCGCGACGGATCGATCCCGGTCAGTTCACGTTCGCTGCCTCGGGGGAAGCGTCGTCGGTCGCGTTCTCGTACCACCGCACGAGTTCGTCGGCCAGGTTCGCGACGCGTTCGGGCTCGGCGTCGGCACGGTTCGTCGACTCGCCGCGGTCACGGGCCATATGTGACAGATGCACTTCCTCCGGATCCGACTCGATGTCACGCCCGTTGATAGTGAGCTTCCAGTCGCCGTCCCTGATGGCCAGCTGGCACCGCTCCCAGTCGTCGCGTTCCCAGTATAGGGTTCTGTGTGGTTCGGCGTCGGTCCGGATCGGCGTGAGAAGACTCTCACCATCAAGGCCGTCGGGGATCGTTACGTCACAACAGTCCGCGATGGTCGGGAGCAAGTCGATGTGGCTCGCGAGTCCGTCGTACTCGGTCCCACCCTCAAACACGCCCGGATGGCGGATGATAGCCGGCACCCGTATACCACCCTCGAACAGGCTTTTTTTGTGCCCCCTGAACGGCCCGGATGAGCCGCCGTAGAACGGTTCCCCGCTCCCGCTGAGGTCGTTCCGGGAGTTCCGGGGTGGCCCGTGGTCGGAGGTGAACACCACCATCGTGTCTTCAGTTTGTCCTGTCCGATCGAGTGTGTCCATAATCCGACCGACGCCGTCATCCACGGCGGCGATCATCGCCGCTGTGATCTGTCGATCATCATCGAGATGCTCGAAACGCTGCTTGTATTCCATCGGGACGTGGCAGGGGTAGTGAGGCGCGTTGTACGGGACGAACGTAAAAAACTGCTCGTCGGCATGGCTCTCTATGAACTCCGTCGCACGGTCGGTGATGAGTTCGGTCATGTATTCGCCGTCGTGCCACACTTCCTCCGTTCCGTCCCAGAGATCGTGGGTGGGATCGCCCGCGTCAAAAGCCATGGGATAATAAAACACGTGTGAGTAGTAGTCCACACAGCCCGCGATGTGTCCCAAGAACTCCTCGAATCCGTGTGCGCCGGGGCGGGTGTCGGCCGCCCCACCGAGGTGCCACTTTCCGAACGCGCCCGTTCGGTAGCCGGCCTCTGCCAGCACCGACGGTATCGTCGCCTGATCGGACGGCAGTCCGGACATGTCAAGATCGGGGCCGACGTTGTCACGGACACCCGCGTTTGCCGGATACCGCCCGGTCAGCAGCGACGCTCTCGACGGAGAACACACCGGGGCGGTCCCGTGCCAGTCGGTACATCGGACGCCGTCTGCCGCAAGCGCGTCGATGTTCGGGGTTTCGTACTCCGCGCCGTAACAGCCGAGGTCTCCGTATCCGAGGTCGTCACAACAGATGACGATCACGTTCGGGGCTGACATGGGCCGGTAAAGGAAGATGACCTACTTTAATTTACTGGTTCCGGAGGATCAAACGATCACAGAGCACATATACACTCGGTCGGACGGTAGAGGTATGAGTTCGAGCGATACGACACAAGGACAGGGGGATCAACGACCGAACGTGATCGTACTCGTGACCGACGACCAGGGGTATGGGGATCTCGGGTGCCACGGAAACCCGGTTCTGGAGACGCCGAACATGGATCAGTTGCACGAGGAGGCGGCCCGACTCGATCAGTTCCACGTCGGGACGACGTGCGCGCCGTCTCGTGCCTCCCTGATGACCGGGCGACACAAACTGCGGACCGGGGTCTGGCACACCGTCAACGGGTGGTCGCTGTTAGACCGTGAGGAGACCACGATAGCGGAGTTCTTCTCGCGTGCCGGATACGAGACGGGACTGTTCGGGAAGTGGCATCTGGGCGATAATTACCCGTACCGCCCACAGGACCGGGGATTCGACGAGGTGTTCATTCACCGTGGCGGCGGCGTCTCACAGACGCCCGACTACTGGGGAAACGACTACTTCGACGATACCTACGTTCACAACGGCGAGCCGGAAGCCGTCGAGGGATACTGCACGGACGTCTGGTTCAGGGAGGCAACCGAGTTCATCACCCGGTGTGCCGACGCCGACCGGCCGTTCTTCTGTTATCTCCCGACGAACGCGCCACACGGGCCGACGGAGGTACCCGACTCGTACCGGGAGTCATACGAGGGGAAGGTCCACGAACAACTCGCACGGTTTTACGGGATGATCGAGAACATCGACGACAACCTCGGTGAACTCCGGGCACGCCTTCGCGAGATCGGGATCGCGGACGACACCATCCTGATTTTCATGGGCGACAACGGGACCATCGGAGCGGCTGCCGAACAGTATAACGCCGGAATGCGGGGGAACAAGGGCTCGGAGTACGACGGTGGACACCGCGTACAGTGTTTCGTCCACTGGCCCGACCGGATAGAGGACAAGACGATCGAGACGCTGACCAGACACTACGACGTTCTCCCGACGCTTGCCGACTACTGCGGATTGGACTGTTCGTCGGTTCGTTTGGACGGCCGAAGCCTTCGCCCGCTGTTCGCCGGTGAAACGAACGACTGGCCGGACCGGACTCTCATCGTCGACACACAGCGCGTGGAACAGCCACGGAAGTGGAAATCGTCGTCCGTCATGACCGACCGCTGGCGGCTGGTGAACCGTGACGAACTGTACGACATCGACGCGGATCCGGGCCAGACCAACGACGTTTCCGGGGAGCATCCGGATGTCGTCGAGCGGTTGAGAGAGGAGTACGAATCCTGGTGGGCCGACGCCTCCAGTGAGATCGACGGGTACTGCCGAATTCCGGTCGGTGTTGACGCGGCCGATCCCGTGACGCTCACCGCCCACGACTGGCATGAGTGTGGGACGGTTCCGTGGACGCAGACCCAGATTCTTAGCGGGATAAAAACCAACGGGTTCTGGACCCTTGACGTGCGGAAAGCCGGCACGTACAGGATCGAGCTTCGGCGATGGCCGAGAGAGGCCGAGGCGACCATCGACGGTGTACCGGAGGGCTACGAGCGACTCGATTACGGTGCCAGGGACCTCTGGACCGCGGAGGCCGAGAGAGTCGATCCGACGGAGGCGTCGATCGAAATCGGGGGCATCACGCGGACCAAGCCCGTGCCGGAGGGCGACCGGGCGGTGTCGTTTCGCGTCGAACTCCCGGAGGGCCCGGCGGAACTAGCGACGGAGTTCGATCTGCCGGAGCAGGACAATCTGGGATCGTACTACGCGTACGTCCAACGGATCTGATATACGGGTCGACAGAAGTCCTGATAGATATTCGCCGGGTACGGTGGAGGCTAATTCTATCAACAGTTCTGTCGACCCGTATACTGTCGGACGGAACTGTTGATAATTTCGCTCGCCCACCGTGCGAGCAGAATATCATTCGTTCCGTCCGATAGTATATTAACCGATCCGCATGTTACCCTGTTCGTGTCCGGGTGTAGAGGAGTTGCCCGATTACTGGAGGTTTCCGCCGCCGCTAACCCGGAGAATGTGGCCGGTGACGTAATCGGCCCTGTTACTGGCTAAGAACAGAACCCCATCAGCGAGGTCCTGGGGCTGGCCCAACCGGCCCATCGGGCGTTTCTCGCCCCAGTCCGCAAGCACCTCCTCGGTCGTTCGATCGGAGTCCGCCGCCACCTCCCGGGCTTCCTTACGGAGTTGGTGGGTCTCGGTCACGTCGGTCGATATCGCGTTGACACGAATGCCGTGTTCCGCGAAGTCACACGCCATGCGCCAGGTCAGCCCGTTGACCGCGGTGTTCGAGACCCCGTAAAACCGTCGGGGCCCCGATCGCCTGTCCCCCGTCTGGCTAGTGACGTTCACGATGGTTCCCTCGGTGCCCTCTTCGACCATGTGTCGGGCGAGCAACTGTGAGAGATAGAACTGCGACCGCACGTTCACGTCGATCGTATCGTTCCAGTCGTCCAGGCTCGCTTCGAGCATGTGATCCTCCCGCCAGATGGCCGCGTTGTTGACCAACAGGTCGATCGGGCCGATCGCCCCGATGGCCTCCCTCGACAGGCGCTCGATGCCCTCCGGCTCGGCGACGTCGGCAGCAACACCGTGAACGCTTCCGGGTCCGAGTGATCCGAGTTCGTCGGCCGTTTTCCGGACGTCCTCCGGCGTCCGGGAGTTCACCACGACGTTCGCACCTGCTTCGACCAGTCCCTTCGCGATTCCCCGGCCGATGCCCTTCGTGGAACCAGTTACCACCGCCGACTCGCCCTCGAAATCAAACGCGGCTTTCCCGACCATATCCGCTCTGGTCAGTCAGGAAACCTAAATGTTCGGTGTCGTGTGCCCCGGTTTCGACGGCGAGTCGTCAGCGAACTCCTACTCCGTGGCATCCGGCGAGTGGGAACCGGCGTAACTGTTCACTCGACGAGGTCGCCTCTCTCGGTGGTTTTATTAATATGAAACGTGTTAACCGCGAACATGGGTACAATGGAACGAGATCAAAAAGAAAAACTCTCCGAGAACGTTGTTCTCAACCTAATACTGCGCACGCTCTATGCGATCAGGACGTCGTTCTCGAAGTTTTTCATCGCTCTGGGTACCGTATTCATCATACTTGGGATAATTCAACAGGACGGAGTGTTTGCCGGATTATCCGTTATAATCGGTGTCACTATAATTCTGTATGGGGCGATCGCGTACGTCGTGGCACGACTACTGTTGTAGTCGATCCACGACTACTCCCTGTGGGCGTCTTCCGGGTCGTCGCGGTCGATCGAATATCCCGGCCCTCCGAGATGGTCGAGCGGCGTGGGGTTCGTGGCGCCCCCGTGTTCCCACCAGCGCCGGGTCCAGATCGTGTGTGCCTCGGTCTCCCCCTCCCGGGGAGCGGAACGGTCTCCCGGGATCACCGGCTCCTCGGTGGTCGCGTAGAAGTCGAGCAGCCGTTCGGTCAATCGTAGCCGAACCGATCGGTACTCCTCCTCGTCGTAGAGATCGTCGTGCTCCCAGGGGTCCTCGCTGATGTGGTACAGCTCCCCACCCTCACCGTTGACGTAGTGCGTCAGTTTCCACTCGTCGGTCCGTATCGTCCGGTGGGTTGTATCCTCACAGACGGTTACCTCCCGGTCGACCGTCCCATCACCGGCGAGGACGCCGGCCAAGCTCTCTCCCTGCACCGGGTCCGGAACCGGGAGATCCAGAAGGTCACACAGCGTCGGAAACACGTCGATGCTCTCGACGAGATCGCCGTTGACGGCGTCGGATCGAGCGCCTTCCGGCCACCGCCACACCATCGGGATCCGGTGGACCGCCTCCGAGATGCCGACGTTCTTCCGCACGAGGCCGTGCTCGCCGGCGAAGTCACCGTGATCCGACCCGAACACCACGACGGTGTTCTCCAACTCGCCGGTCTCCCAGAGGTGTGACAGGACGCGGCCGATCTGCTCGTCGATCAGCGTGATCAGCGCGTAGTAGTAAGCGACGACCTGACTGATGTCGGCGTCGCTGCTTTGCTGGAACAGGTCGCGTCGCGCGGCCGCCTGCCACTCGGGGGGCTTGTCGTCGAACTCGCCGTCATCCCGGGGTGGGAGATCTATCTCCGCCGGATCGTACAGATCGGCGTACTCCGGGGGTGGGCAGTACGGGGGGTGGGGCCGCTGGAAGGACATCCACGCGAAAAAGGGGTCGTCGCCGTTTCTCTCCCGTAGCCAGCGCAGGGTTTCGTCCGCGGTCCACCGCTCGACGCTGTGTTCGGCCGGAATGTTCGAGACGAACGCGGTGTGTGGGTACTCGGTCGAGGCCGGGCCGAGGTCGTACTCCTCGGAATACCCCACCCGTTCGAGATACTGGTAGTAGTCGTTCTCGTGGGGGTGGTCGGCGACGTCTGAGAAGTCACAGGTCCGGCGGACGTCGAACCCGTGTGTCGTCCAGTCGATCGGGAGGTGGAGTTTGCCGAACCCGCCGGTGTCGTAGCCGTTGTTCCCGAGGTGCCGGGCGAGCGAGAGCGTGTCGTCGGGAACGCCGCCGTAGTTGCCGTACACCCCGTGGCTGTGTGGGTACCGACCGGTCATGTAGCTCATCCGGGAGGGCATACAGATGGGGTTCTGACAGTAGGCGCGATCGAAGCGAACGCCCTCGGCGGCCAGGCGATCGATTGCCGGCGTCTCGACGGTGTCGTTTCCGTAACACCCCAGACACCGGGCGTTGTGCTGGTCGTCCATGATAAAGAGGACGTTCGGCGAGTCCGATGACATCAGGCTACTGGATTAGCCAAACACATAAATAACTCCCGGGAACACTGTTCTGAGCGTATGCCGTCACGCAACGTTCTCGTCGTCCTCTGTGACCAGCTCCGCCCGGACTTCCTGTCCGCGTATGGATGTGGGGCGGTTTCCACGCCCAACATCGACCGGCTGGCAGACGCAGGTATCGTGTTCGAGAACGCGATCACCCAGTCCACGGTGTGTGCCCCGGCCCGGGCAACGATGATGACGGGCCGGTACGTGTCCGACCACGGGGTCTGGACCAACGACGTCCCGTTCCGGGACGGCCTCGAATACCTCCCCGAACGGATGAACGAGGCCGGGTACGCGACCGGGGCGTTCGGGAAACTCCATCACTATCCCTCCCACGACGCCAAGGGCTTCCGGGAAACCGACCTGATGGAAGAGGGCCGCCTGGGCGAGTCGGAGCCGTACCTGCAGTGGCTCAGGTCACGACGGCCGGATGTCGAAGGGATCTGGAACTACGACGACTACACCTTCGCCTTCGACGAGGAGGAGTACCACGAACACTGGATCGCCTCGCGGGCCATCGAGTTCATTGAGCGACGCGCCGACGAGGGACCCTTTCTCACGTGGGTCTCCTTCCAGGGGCCACACGCCCCACTCGACCCGCCATCAGCCGTGAAGGGAATGGTCGATGCCGAACAGCTTCCGGAGCCCCTCGAACGGCCCGACGACGACCTCGCTCCCGTCGCCCGGTACAGAAAGGCCCGCAGTCCCGGCGCCGAATCTCGCGGGGAGGTGATGGCCCGGCGGACCGCGTACGCCGAGATCATCGTCGAAATCGATCGCCAGATCGGCCGGCTCCTCGATCGCCTAGAAGCACTCGACGTCATGGCGGAGACGACCGTCATCTTCACCGCCGACCACGGTGACCTGCTGGGGGATTTCGGCCTCGAGGCAAAGGGGCCGTATCCATATCGCGGACAGCTCGACGTCCCGATGATCGTCGCCAATCACCCGGAACTACCCTCGGGAGCACGCTCGGATCGGCTCGTCGGCACGATCGACGTTCCGGGAACCTGTCTCGACGTCGCCGGCGTCGACGAACGGATCGGCGCCACGCGGTCGGTCATCGAGCAGGTGAACGCGCCGGCCGAACACGCCAGGGACGTCGTCTTCAGCGAGTTCTGTGACTCGATCAAGACTGTCTACGACGGGCGGTACCTGTACAGCTACTATCCGTTTTCGGAGCGAAGCGAACTGTACGACCGCAACGAGGATCCCGACGAGACACGGAACCTGGCAGGGGATCCGGAACACGCACGGACCGAGACGAGGATGCTGAAACACCTGCTCGATTTCGGAACCCTGACCGGCGGCGTCCGCGTCGAGGCACACGACATGGTTCCCGACCAGCAGACCGGTCTCCGCGAGAAACACCCCCGGTTCGACCGGGAGTTCGAGGTCGCGTACCCGCTGTCCGCCGCGGACCGGGAGAAACTCCGGGAGGCCGGGCTCTCGACGGACTACAACGAGTTCTGCCGGGGGGAGGATCCGGTCGCCAACTACGCGGACCCATACTGGGTCGACGACGGGTAGTACGGGTCGACAGAACTGTTGATAGAATTAGCCCCCACCGTACCCGGCGAATCTCTATCAGGACTTCTGTCGGCCCGTATATACGGGTCGACGGAACTGTTGATAGAATTAGCCTCCACCGTACCCGGCGAATATCTATCAGGGCTTCTGTCGACCCGTATAGCCCCGCGCCACGGACCCGGTCGGTGTCCCGGCCGGAATCACACGTGAACGCGGCCGTGATCGAACTCGAAGGTGAGGACGCTCTCCGCGAAGTCGTAGGACGCCTGCCGTTTGATCGCCCGATCATCGTAGGCGAGGGCGTTCTCGACGATCGCCTCCTGTAGCTCCCCGATGGGCGCCTCGCCGGGATCCGCCGCCAGATTCTCGCGCTGGTAGGGATCCTCCGCCATGTCGAAGAGATACCGGGTTTTGAGGTTCCGCTCGACGGCAAACAGGTACCGTTCGGTTCGCACCGCCCGCCACTCGTTGTCGCCCGCTATACCGCCCTGCAGGTACGTGCTCGTTGGCCGTGGGCCGTCCTCGCCACGTAACACGCACGAGAGATCCTGACCCTGGGCCGTCTCGGGGATCGGAACGTCACAAAGCGACAGCAACGTCGGCAGCAGGTCGTTCAGGTTGGCGAACGTCTCGGTTCGTTCTCCGGCGTCGACGGCTCGCGGGTACCGAACCAGCAGCGGGACGTTGCTTGCCTCTTCCAGGGGAGAGCCCTTGCCGTACTGGCCGTGCGAACCCATGAACTCGCCGTGGTCGGCGGTGAACAGGACGACGGTATCCTCCGTGAGATCGCGGTCGTCGAGCGCGTCCAAAAGCCGGCCCACCTGATCGTCGAGCGCCGTGATGCACGCGTAGTAGTCGGCAAGGGTTTCTCGGGCTTCGTCGGCGGCCTCGGCGGGCACGTTCGACCGGAGATCGAGGTCTTCCGGATCGTACCGGTCGTGGTACTGTTCGGGTGCCTCGAAGGGACTGTGTGGCGGCCCCCAGGAAAGAAACAGAAACCACGGCAACGAGCGATCTGAATCGAGGAAGTCGAGCGCCAGATCCGTCTGGATCGCCGGCTGATACCCCTCCTCCCACCGTTTTTCCCCGTTCTCGAAGAAGGGGTGGCCCCTCATGTGGTAGTGCCCGCGATCGAACCCGCGCCAGTACTCGTACCCCCGGCGTCGCTCCGGCGGGACGAACGCCTCGGCCTCGTCGTGGGTCCCATCGAGGTGCCACTTGCCGATGTACCCCGTCCGGTACCTGGCCTCGTGCATGCACTCCCCGAGCGTGTCGAACTCGGTCGGGAGGGGGATCTGCTTGTACGTGTTCCCGATGACGCGGTGTCGGTGCGAGTAACAGCCGGTCTGGATGCTCCCCCGGGCGGGCGAACAGACCGGGTTAGAGGAGTAGGCGTTCTCGAAGGTCAGTCCCTCGGCCGCGATGCGGTCCAGATTCGGCGTATCGACCTGCGCGTTTCCCATGCATCCGAGCGCCTGGGCGCGATACTGATCCGTCAGCACGAGCAGGACGTTGGGTCGATCCGACATGGGGAGCCCTTTTTCACCCGGCGAAATAAATTCACCGGGCAGGTTCGGGGTCCGACGGCCCCTAGCTGGCCGACCCTATGATAGGGTCGGTTGTGAGTCATTTTCGGATCGACCGCACGACGGCGTGCGGTCGTCCCGGTACACAGTTCCAGCCGACCCTATCACTCCTCCCCGTCTTGAACGGTAAAGGAGGCCTCGCTGACGCCGCTGTCCGCAAACCCATACCGGACCGCCTTCGCCCGAACGCGGGTCTCCCCGGTCGGGAGTTCGATCGGGCCGGTGTAGACGTTCCAGTCGCTCTCGCCCAACCGGTACACGATCGACGCGCCCTCCGTCGTCGAGTGGAGCATGAGTTCGGCCGGCGCCCGGAGCGTCCCGCCCTCCGGCGAAGGCTCGACGCCGAACTGCGACCGGGTCATCGGAGCGAACAGCGGCTCCCGGGCCGTCGGCTGCTCACCGCTTGGCCAGGACCGTTCGACCGTCCGGTACTCCGGGTCCAGTCCCCGGTCGTCCGTGCGCTCGAGCCACGCGTCGAGCGCGTCGCGCAACCGGTCGAGCGTCCCGGCGTACTCCGGATCGCCGGCGACGTTGTTCACCTCGTGGGGATCGGCGTCCAGGTCGTACAGTTCTTCGGGAGGGCGAGTCTCGCGGAAGAACCACTTCTCGGGACCCTCGAGATCGCCCTCGAGGTGGAGGCGGTGGAGCTCCTGCCACGCCGGATGGCGGCTCCGGTAGGAGTTCCACCGGAGATACGGCTCCTCGGGGCGGTAGTTGCGGACGTACTTGTACCGGTCGTCCCTGACCGCCCGGACCGTGTCGTAGAAGTCGTCGTGGCGGTCGCGGGCGGCGTAGACGTACTCGCGTTCCCCATCGCGGGCGGGTCCGAGAACGGCCCGGCCGTGCATATGCTGGGGCACCGCAAGGCCGGCCAGCGACAGCGTCGTCGGGCCGACATCGACCAGGCTGACGAGTTCGTCGCTCACCGTCCCGGCGGGCACCTCGCCGGGCAGTCGGACGATCAGGGGGACGCGGATTCCCGAGTCGTAGAGCCAGCGCTTCCCGCGTGGCAACCCCTCGCCGTGATCGCTGAAAACGAAAACTGCCGTGTCCTCGAGGAGTCCGTCGGCCTCCAGTCGGTCCAAGACGTCGCCGACCTGCTCGTCGGCCCGCTCGATGTTGTCGTAGTGGCGGGCCAGCGCACGCCGGGTATCGGGGGCGTCCGGGAGATAGGGCGGCAGATCGACGTCGCCGGGGTCGGTGGCGAGCGACTCCCCATCTTCGGGCCACATGCCGCTCTCGTGTGTCTGGGAGGGGTTCACCATCGAGAAGAACGGCTGGCCGGCGTCGCGGCCACGCCAGTCCGCGTCCGGGGTCGCGTCGTCGAACGCCGATTCCGGGACGCCAAACTGGAAGTCGGCGTGCTGTCCCTCGATGGTGCAGTAATAGCCCGCCCGCCGGAGGTACTCGGCAACGAGTTTCACGTAGTGGGGTGGCACCGGCGTGTACGGGCCGGGCAGTCCCTCGCTGTCGCGGCTCGTGCGGTGGTGGTGTGATCCGAGCGCGGTCTGGTACATCCCGGTGTGGAGGGCCGAACGGCTCGGCGAACACACCGGCGACGGGCAAAAGGCGTTCGTGTACCGCCGGCCCTTCGCGGCGATCCGATCGAGGTTCGGAGAGCGAGCGAGGTCGTCGCCATAACAGCCAAACCGGGGGCTCGCGTCTTCGAGGAGTAGCCAGAGGACGTTCGGACGTCGGGGGGGTGAATCAGTCCGTGACACGACCGAGCGACCTCGCGCAGCACACATAACTGTTTGCGTGTCGGATGGCGGTACTTACTTATATGATGAATGCATGACTTTATCCGGGGGCCATTCACTTGGTTGGCATTAATAGTTTTGGTGAAATGTGATAGTTATCAGATACTT
>JBDGQL010000146.1:0-34761 GCA_042219105.1 Karumarchaeum halophilus (SeqCode)
AGGCATACTTCACAGTTGCGTTCGTGGGTTAGCAAAAGTTACGTTAATCTCTATAATTTCCTCCAGACGAGCCTGATGAAGCTGTTCAAGAGTTGTTATTTCATCGCGAAGGTCCTCAACACTGTGCTGGACGGCCGTTTCCCTGGCTGCTTCGAGCCGTGATTCGACGTCAGAAAGCCGGTCTCGGGCTTCTACAAACTCGTCGTTATCAATGAGAGAGTCTACTCGTGTGAGATCATCCCGAAGTGATTCGATTTTGCTCTGGAGGTGGCGTCGATGGATGTCTCGTTGCTCGCGCCGGACCACAGCGAGTTTCCGTTCAATCTCATCGGTATCGACGAGATCACCCTGATTGGCGAGTTCATGAGCCTCCTCGTATATCGACTGTGCGTTGTCGTAGGCCTCCAGTGCACGGTCGTCTTCTCCAGCGTTGCGGTAATCAGTGGCTTCATCATGGAGATCATCCCCGGCATCGAGCATGTCATCAACGTCATCACGTAACTCGGTGTCGGGCGAGGATTCGGCGTCTGACTGGACCGAAGCGTCTCCGCTATCGCTCGAATCGGTCGAAATTGGTCCAACCGAGGAAGCCTCACCACCCCGGGCGGAATTGTCCGTCCCTTCCTCCGATGAGGCAGGATCAGTCGATGATGAATCGGTCGCACTCTCATGAGAGTCACCCCGGGATGGGTCACCCTCATAACACTGCTCACAGAGCAGTTTCGTTCCATCAGCAGTATTAGCGACCCAGACCTCAATCACCTCCTCTTTGCAACCTTCACACTGCGGCATAGAACCATTTGGTGAACGGAAGATAATGAATCATTCTCACAATGGGTGTGGTGTTCCATCGACGCCATAATGAGCCAGGGCCGAAAGCACCCGGCTTAAGAGCGGAAAGAAGCTCACGGGATTTCCGTATAACCGCCAGATAATATCGCTACTTATCCACTCTGGCTCAAAGGACAGTTGCTGAAACCGGATGTTACCCACGATACAGCACCACGGAGATGTTATCGCTCCCGCCGTTCGCCTTCGCGCGCTTGATCAACGCCGAACCCACCCCTTTCAGCGATCTACCTGACGTGACGATCTCATGAACCGTTTCATCGTTTACTTCGTCAGTGAGCACATCCGAGCAGAGAAGCAACGTTGCTCCCTCGATCGATATCCGATAGAAGTCGGGATCGACGGACTCCTCCGTGCCTAGCGCTTGTGAGACAACGTTTCGCTGTGGGTGGGTCCGGGCCTCCTCCTCCGTGATCAGCCCCTGTTCGACTAGTTCCTGGATGAGTGACTGATCCACAGTGACCTGTTCGATCCGATCCTGCGAGATACGGTAGGCACGACTGTCGCCGACGTTTCCGATCATGACCCCTCCATCCCCGACAAGCGCAGCTACAAGCGTGGTCCCCATATTGCTCTTCGCGGGGTCTCCGGTCGCAGCCGATCGTACCACATCGTTAGCGCGCTCAATCGCCGTCGCGAGGATGGATCGCCCATCGGTCTCTCCGGATTCCATCGCCTCGGTAACGCTCTCTGTTAGTGCACTGAGAGCTGTTTGGCTAGCGATATCGCCCGCGCTATGACCGCCCATCCCATCCGCGACGGCGAGCAACTCCGTTTTCTCGAACGACTCATGGCAGACGCTGTCCTCGTTTACGTCTCTGATACGTCCAACGTCCGTTGTAGCGTGGACGGGCATTACTTTACACCCGGACGTGACTCTGTTACGCGCCACGACACCAGATCAATGCGTTCGGATCGTGATGCTCCAGGTTTGTGACGGCACGGCGTAACAAAATCACGTCCAGGTGCACGGTACAACGTCCAAGCCGAGCCCAACCCGAGTTGTGAAATAAAACGAGAAATGAAACCTACAGGAGATTTTCCACAAAGCTATTTGTATTCGGGTGCCGAGTATTATCCAATGACTGATGACGGCGAGCGTGGGGTGAGCGTCCTCCGGAACAAGCGGGAGGCGACGCGGTATCGCATCCTCGTCGAGATCGCCGAGCGCCAGCCGGCGGTCAGCCAGCGCGAGGTCGCCGAGGCGATCGGCGTAACCCCACAGGCCGTCAGCGACTATCTCCGGGAACTGATCGACCAGGGGCAGGTCCGCAAGCTCGGCCGAGGTCGGTACGAGGTTACGAAGGAGGGCGTCGACTGGCTGATCTCGAACACCGACGACATCCGGGAGTTTCTCGAACACGTCACCGAGAACGTCATCGGTGAGGTCGACGTCGAAACCGCGATCGCTACCGCCGGCGTCGAGGAGGGCCAACCGGTTTCGCTGTCGATGCGTGGGGGTGGGTTACACGCTCGCCCCGGCACCAGCGGGAGTGCAACTGCGGTTGCAGTCACGGACGCGACTGCGGGGGACGCGGTCGGGGTCACGGACTTCGAAGGGATCGTCGAGTACGACCCGGGGCAAGTCACGGTGATCCCGGTTCCGCGAATTGACAAGCGGGAGAATCCACCCAGCGCCGAGACGGTAAAGAAGCGCGCCGGCGAGCACGATCTGCTCGCAGCGGCCGGCACCGAGGCGCTCGTCCTCGCCAGGCAGGCGGGACGAGATCCCGACATCCGGTTCGGGACGGCCCCTGCAGTCACAGAGGCGGCGACGAAGGGTCTGGACGTGCTACTGCTCGTGACCACGCCGGTGCTGAGCGAGCACGCGAGCGCTCTCCGGGAGGCGGACGTGAATTACGAGGTTCTCGAAACTGACGAGGAGTAGCGCCAGCCGGATTCGGCGCGTGCCGCCCACCGGGAGGCGCGTGTCCAGCCACAGGGTCGGTATACGGGTCGACAGAACGGTCGATCCCGAAATGGCGTGCAACCGACCCTGTCACGTCGCGAGGGCGATCCCGCCGTAGACAGGCGCCGCGGACCCGTATATACACCCGGACACGAACCAGTCAACGTGACTGTGGCTTGTTTGGCCGGGAGACATCATTTTGACCGGGAACAATCAACCTGCGTGGTGAACTATTCGTGTCCGGGTGTATGACGACTTGGAAACCGAGTCGCCAGCCCCCGCGATCCATCCCCGGTCGACGAGGTGTGAGCCCGGTTCGCCACGCTTATGTCATTCTCGTTCCTTCATGCTACTACCTGTTAGTATGAAACTACTCACGGACTTTGCTCCCCGATCTATGCGGAGGTCGCGTCGATGAAACCGCTCGAGCGCTTCTTCGAGACCGCCACCGTCCACACCAAGGTAGCGATCGCCGTGATGATCCTCCTGACAGTTGCGGTCGGCGCTGGCGCGCCGCAGGTTGAGCAGACCTCCTCGCTGGACCAGTTCCAGACCGACTCCCCGGAGGCGAACGCGCTCGATTACATTGACCGGAACTTCACCGTTACCGGCGAGAACACCACGACCGTCCAGGTGATCCTGCGGGGTGAGAACGTTCTCTCGAAGGAGTCGCTACTCGGGAACCTACGCTTCCAGCAGGCACTGCGGAACGACGAAACGATAAACGAGACGCTCACGAGCGAGCGCCCGACAGTCGGGATCGCGAACACGATCGCCATCACGTCGCTGACCGCCGAACGGGCCGGGGCGTTCGAACGGCTGAACGCGACGATACAGCAGGAGCGGGCGGCGCTCGAAGCCAACCGGACCGCGTTACAGCAACGCAGCGACGCGCTCAACGCGACGGTGGACGCGCTCAGGAGGGAGATGGCAGTTCTGAACCGGTCCGAATCCGCCCCGGTTCGTCCGGCGTTCAATCGCGTCGACGCGAACTCGACGGTGAACCTGACGGACTCGCAGTTCGCCACCTTCGATGCCGCCGTCTCACAGCTCCGGAACGCAACGAACCAGTCGCAGGTGGAGGCGGCGTACCGGCTCGGGACCCGCGGCGTTCTGGAAGAGGAGTTCGCCCAGCTCGAAGCCCGGGGCGACGCGCTACAGCAGCGGGCCGACGAGTTGAGCACAGAGGCAGAGCGCCTGAAACAACTCGGCGCGGACGTGCAGGCTGCACGGTCGGCGAACCTCTCGACACAGATCAAACACCTGGAGTCGATGAACAGCACCGACATCGACGAGACCATCCGGAGGGTTCTGAGCGAGGACGGCGGGGGCAACGGCGCCTTCAGATTCATGCCGTCGGGTTACCAGCCCGGATCGACAAGCGCCGAGGCGACGATGCTTCTGGTCACGCAGTCGACCGAGGACGCGAGCCAGGTCCAGGGGCAGGCGTCCGACCGTATCACCGACAGCCAGCTCGCGATCCAGTCCATCGGGGCGGATCGTGACGGCGGGCTCGAATACCTCGTGTTCGGCTCCGGAATCATCTCCAGTGAGATCCAGAACTCCCAACAGGACAGCCTACTCATCGTGGGGCCGCTCGCGCTGATTTTCGTCCTGATCGCGCTAATCGTTGCCTACCGGGATTTGCTCGACATCCTGCTTGGCCTGCTCGGAATCGGCGCGGTGCTGATGTGGGCCTTCGGATTCATGGGCTGGACGGGTATCGATTTCAACCAGATCTTCATAGCCGTCCCCGTCCTCCTGATCGGTCTGTCGATCGATTACGCGATCCACATCTTCATGCGCCACCGCGAAGAGCGGGCGGCGGGTGACGGCCTCGGCCCGCGGACGTCGATGGCCGTCGCGCTCGGTGGCGTCGGCATCGCCCTCGTCTGGGTGACGGCGACGACCGTGATCGGCTTTCTCTCGAATCTGATCAGCCCGGTCCCGCCGATCCGGGACTTCGGCATCGTGAGCGCGGTCGGAATCACCGCCGCCCTGGCGGTCTTCGGCATCCTCATCCCCGCCCTGAAGATCGAACTCGACGAGTTGCTCGAAGGCTACGGAATCGACCGACGAAAGAGCGCCTTTGGAACCGGCGGAGGCCGGTTCACCGAGTCACTCTCGCTTGGCTCGACCGCCGCGCGAAAGATCCCGGTCGCGGTGATCGTTGTGGTGGTGCTCATCAGCGCCGTGGGCGCCGTCGGGGCGACGCAGATCGACACGAGCTTCGAGCAGGAGGACTTTCTCGCGGAGGATCCGCCGGGATGGATGGAGGATCTCCCCGAGCCGTTCCGTCCGTCGGAGTACTCTGCGAAGGAGAACCTCGAGTACGTCAACGATCGGTTCATCCGCGCGGACTCCCAGGCACAGATTCTGGCAACGGGGAACGTCACGGCCACGGACACGCTGACCCGGCTGAACGACACGCGTGATGTCACAAAGGAGAAAAACGTGACACAGCGGCTCCCCAACGGCGAAGCCGATATAACTGATCCACTCTCAGTAATGCAGTCAGTCGCGGCTGAAAACGAGACGTTCAACGAGACGTTCCAGCGGACCGACACCGACGACGACGGCGTCCCCGAGAACGTCACGGCCGCATACGACGCCCTGTTCTCGGTCGCCCCGCGTGACGCGGCGGAAGTGATCTACCGGACCGACGACGGGGAGTACCGGGCAGTTCGTATGATCGTCTCGGTCACCGGTGGCGTCGACCAGGACGCGGTCACGACCCAGATGCGCGACGTAGCCGGGAGCCTCGATGGTCCCGGGGTCGAGGTGACCGCGACCGGGAACGCGATACTCAACAAGGTCATCCAGGACGACCTCCTGCAGACGGTGATCGAGAGCCTGATCATCACTCTCGTGGTGATCTTCGCATTCCTGATGTTCACGTACCGGATCACGCAGAGCAGCGCAACCCTGGGTGCGGTGACGCTGTTGCCGGTCGTCTTCAGTCTGACCTGGATCCTGGGGACCATGTACCTGCTGGGAATCCCGTTCAACGCGGTGACCGGACTGATCACGAGCCTCACTATCGGGCTGGGCGTCGCCTACAGCATCCACATCTCCGAGCGGTACAACCAGGAACTCGAGCGCACCCGGGACGTCCAGGAGGCGATGCGCACGGCGGTGACGGGGACTGGCGGCGCCCTCCTGGGGAGCGCGGCGACCACCGTCGGCGGCTTCGGCGTCCTCGGGTTCGCCATCCTCCCGCCGCTCCAGCAGTTCGGCATCATCACCGGCATGACCATCATCTATGCGTTTCTCGCGGCGGTGCTGGTCCTGCCGAGTCTGCTCGTGGTCTGGACGCGGTACGCCGGGCCGGAGTGGGCGCGGGCGTCGCTCTCGGATGCGCAGGCATCGTCCGGAGAAGACGATGGGGTAACGGATGTCGAGTCCATGAGAGAGGACTGACCGATGGCTGACACCGAGCCGGTCGAGGACGAGGACGCCGCCGTCGACGCGCTGAAGCAGTTCGGGCTGTCCACCTACGAGGCACGGGTGTTCGTCGCCCTCCAGAAACTCGAGGCCGGAAGCGCGAGCGAGGTCTCGGAGGTGACGGATGTCCCCCGGTCGCAGGTGTACGGTGCGGCGGACGAACTCGAAGCACGCGGGCTCGTCGATGTCCAGCAGGGAACGCCGACGCGGTACCGCCCAGTCGGCATCGAGGAGGCCAGGGAGCGACTCTACGAGGGGCTCCGGGCCACCGGGGACGCCGCGTTCGCTTACATCGACGACGTGCAGGGCCAGAATGCGGGTGAAGAGGAACAGGGCGAGTCCATCTGGACCGTCGAGGGGAAGGAGAACGTCGCCGCGCGGTGTGTCTCCCTGATCGGGGAGACCGACTCCGAGGTCGTCTACGCGACCGGCGATCCCGAGGCCCTGAACGACGTTCGCGACGCATTGCATGACGCACTCGATCGCGGCGCCTCCGTCACGGTCGTCAGTGCCGAGCGGCCAGTACTGGACGCGACCCGAGAGATCACGGAGGGCATCGAGACCTTGTTCATACCTGCGGACAGCGATCCCGACATGAGCACGGGACGGGTCCTTCTCGCCGACAGGGACACGGTCCTGTTGAGCGTCGGTCCGGCCGGTCTGGTGCCCCAGGTCTCCGCCGAGACCGCGTTTTGGAGCAGCACCACGGGGTTCGCAAGGCTGCTCGCCGCCATCATCCGGGAGTGGTTCGAGGGCGTCGCGGTCGGCTGATCACCGTTCGAGCAGGACGACGTAGTGGCCGGCACCCTGCTTTCGGAGGACGTCCCGGACGGTCCACCCTGCTGCCGTTGCAGCCTCGCGGAACCGGTCGGGCGAGAGCAGGAGGAACTCCAGGGTCCGTCCCGTCAGGTCGCCGTACTCGAAGTGGAATGCCCGGCGTGCGAGCCCCGCTCGCGCGTCCGGCCTGTACCCGAAGGGCGTCTCCCCCGCGGTGGGATCGTGTGCGTCGACGGCGACGTGGCCACCGCCGCCCACGACGCGGCCGAACTCCGCGAGCACGCCGGCGATCCCGGGCAGCGACCCGGCGATCCCGATCTGCGTTCCGAGGGCGCAGACGCTCCCGAACGATCCATCCGGCACCCCGAGATCGAACATGTCCATCACCGCCGCGTTTCGCACGCCCCGGTCGCGTGCTGCCTGCACCGCGTGTGGACTCACGTCGATTGCGAGCGTCCGGTGGTCCTGTTGAAGCCTGATCGCGTCCCGGCCCGCGCCACACCCGACATCGAGCACCGGGCCACGGAGGAACCGGTCGCGCTCGCGGACGATCTCTCCCAGGTCGAAGGGGTCGCCGAAGTAGTACTCCTGGACGTGTCCGATCTCCGTCCGTTCGCCGTCCACGTACCGGAGATCGCCACGTTCGTACTGCCCCTGCTGGTAATCGAACATTGCGCGCCCGAGTGGATCCGGCCGGTCCATGCGCTCTGATTAGTTAGACAGGAGCAAAATGTTACTGCGTCACATGATAACAAAAGACAAGCGCATGGATACAGAATACGATCCTGCGACGCGACGCCCGGTCAGTCCCAGAACGATCGCGTCCGGGCGTACTCCCGCTCGCGGGCGAGGATGTCCCGGTAGAAGTCGTCCTCGTCCTCGCGGAGTTTGGCGATGATGCGCGCGGCGTTCGTCGGACCGACCCCCCGCGCCGTGAGTGCGATGATGGCCCGCTTGCCGTGTGCCTGGACCAGATTCGCCCGTCTGTGGGCGCGTTCGGTCATGTCGACTTGCTCCTCGGACTTGTCGTCCGATCGGACTGCCTGGACGACCTCGTCGGCCATCGGATGCAGGGCGGCGATCCGGGTCGACCCGCAGTCGGGGCATTCGGGATCCTCGGGGGCGCGTTTCACCGTCGTCGTCCGCTCCCAGCCCGCACAGTGCAGGCAGAACAGCCGCACCCGATCCTCCTGGAGGCGTTCTTTCACGGTCTCGATCACGCTCGCGTCGGCGTCCTCCGGGGCGAGCAGATCGCGCCCGCTTGACCGGCCGGCGGTCCCGACCGGCGTCCGGCCGTCGGCGATGACGAGGTCGAGATCGCCGTCCTGGAGGGCGGCGAGCAGGTCACTCGCCCGCCCGGCGTCGAGGTCGTCGTGGAAAATCGACCGGACCGCCTCCTCGTACACCGGCGTGTCCTCCAGCGCGGCGAGCAGGCGACCGGCGCCGATCCCGTCGCCGCTGCCCTGCCAGCGCTTGAGCGCGCCGAAGGTCGTCGCAATCTGCGAGAGCCTGAACTTCAGCGTCTCCGATCGCTTCAGAGCGAGTTCGAGTAGCGCCTCGACGTGGTCGGGGTCGGTGTCGAGAAGCACCTCCCGGACGTCACTCGCGTGGACGCCTCCCGGAACGTCGAGTTCGACGCGATAGGGGTCGATTTCCATCCCCACCGAAGAGCCGGCTGCCTGTCCGAGCAGTGACGCGACCACGCGCCCGATCGTCTCGTTGACCTCGTGGCCGGCGGCGACGTTGATCACGACCGTCCCGCCCGCGGCCTCGATCACCAGTCGCCCGTCGGTCGGGATCGGGTGTCCCTCACTGACCCCTTCCGCGATCGGTTCGATGGCCTCCGCGATCGTTCCGGGATCGGCGGGGTAGCGCCGCGCGAGGTCGCGGGCCACTTGTTTCCGATCCCCGCCGGCCTCGAACTGGCTCGCGGCGACGCTTCGCATCTCGCCGACCTCCCCGGCCACAGCGTAGGGCACCGGAATCTCTTGGCCGGTCCAGGCGGGCACCTCGCCGCCGGGATCCTCCATCGGGGTGGCGTTGACCCGCGTCTCCTCCTCGTCGATCTCGGCGATCCGCCAGAGTTCGCCACGCTGGATGAACGTCGCTCCCGGCTCGGCGAAGTCGACGACGAACCGCTCATCGAGGCTGCCAACGCGCTCGCCCGCCGCCATGTCGTACACCTCGTAGGTCTCCTCGTCGGGGATCATCGAGAGGTTGCGGTAGAAGTACTGCCAGGTACCCCGGCGCTTCTCGATGCGGTCCGCATCCTCCTCGAGCCAGACGACCCGATTGCCCGCGAGTTCCCGCAGGACCGATTTGAACTCGTCCTTGGAAAGATCACGGAAGGGGTAGGCCCGCCGCACGATCTCGTAGGACTCGCGGGCGTCGATCTCGCCTTCATCCATGACGATCCCGGCGATCTGGTTGGCGACGGTGTCGAGACTCCCGTGGTGGATGTCCGCGGGTTCGCTCTCTCCGTCGAGAGCGCGGCGGGCGATCGCGAGTGCTTCCATCGTGTCGTCGCCGCCCCGGGTTACGACCGTCCCCTCCGACACGCGATCGGCGCGGTGGCCCGCCCGCCCCACGCGCTGGAGCAGGCGGGTCACCTCCCGGGGGCTGCCGTACTGGATCACGTGATCGACCCGGCCCACGTCGATCCCCAGTTCCATCGAGGAGGTACACAGCAGGGCGTCGATCTCGCCGGATTTGAACCGGTTCTCGACGTCGACGCGCGTCTCCCGGGAGAGCGAGCCGTGGTGGACGCCGACGTTCGCCCCGATGGACTTGAACCGCGACCCCATCGCCTCGGCCGTCTGGCGGGTGTTGACGAAGATCAGCGTCGACGCGTTCTCCGCGACGACCTCCCGGATCGCCCGGACGTGGCTCGCGACCTCGGGCTCACAGACGAGTTCCGTCGCCAGTCGCTCGTCGCCGTCGGTCACGTCGGGATTGTGCACCGTCAGATCGAGTCTGCTGCCCGCGTCTACCTCGACCAGTTCGGGGTCGTTCCCGCCCGTGAGAAAGCGGCCGACCTCCTTTGGATCCCCGACCGTCGCGGACAGGCCGATCCGCCGGAACTCCCCGGCGACCTCACGCAGGCGTTCGAGGCCGACGGCGAGTTGGGCTCCCCGTTTCGAGGCGGCGAGTTCGTGGATCTCGTCGACGACGACGTGCTCGACGGGCGAGAGCGCCCGGCGCAGTTTCTCGCCGGTGAGCATCGCCTGGAGCGTCTCGGGCGTCGTGACGAGCACGTCCGGGGGGTTTTCGGCCTGCTGTCGGCGCTGGTAGTCGGTGGTGTCGCCGTGGCGGACGTCAATATCGAGGTCGAGTTCGTCGCCCCACCACTCCAGCCGTCCGCGCATATCGCGGTTGAGTGCGCGCAACGGTGTGACGTACAGCGCGGACATGCCCCACACTGAATCGCCGATGAGGTCGGAGAACACGGGCAACATCGCGGTCTCGGTCTTGCCACTCCCCGTCGGCGCGATCACGAGGCCGTCCTCGCTGCCCGCGAGCGCCGGGATTGCCCGGCGCTGTGGCTCCGTCGGGTTAGTGAACCCACGCTCGGCGAGAGCGTCCCTGACCGGCGGCGCCAGGTGGTCGAACACCGCCTGTTCGCGGGCGTCGTGCACTGGAATTCGGTAGGGTCCTCGCTGGATTAATACTGTCGGCTGTAAGTTCGTGGAGGAATTCGCTATCCCGGGGTGGCGAATATCTCCATCGAGTCGTGACCGACAGTATCACAACCTCTTCCTTGTTGTTGAACCGCTCAACCTCTCCAATCTCCGCGACGATCGTCGCGGCAAGCACTGGACCGATGCCGGGAATAGTCATGAGCAGCTGGGTCTCTTTCCACGTGGCAGCAATCTCGTCTATTTCATTCTGGAGACGCTCGATCTGCTCATCGAGTGTCTCATAATGTCTGTTGTAGCTGTTTACCGGTGATCGCCACCCCCGGTGGCGGCGAGCACCGGTAAGAGACTACAACAGACATTATGAAAGCTGGACTACAGGGTGTTTGGGAAAGTTATTCTAAATTGAATAGTTGCTGTGCTCTGCGGTAGATGGGTGCTCCGAGCCAGTCCCGCGTCTCCGCCAGTTCATCCAGTCGATTCATTGCTTCTTCTTGTTCGAGGACTCCGCGTTGCACGAGTGCTTTCAGGACGATGGGTGAGATGGCAACCCGGGTGTTGACGAGTGTTTGGAGTTCGGGGAGTGCTCGCAGGTCGTCCGTGATGAGGAAGTCGGCATCGAGTTCCCGGGTGAGTAGACTGCAGCTGGCTTCACCCGGGTCGATCCGGGAGGACTGGAACTTTAGATCCCCTACATCGTGAATGTTGAGTTTCTCCCGGTGCTCTAGAACGGTTTGGGCTGCTTCTCCGTGCGGGTCCTGGTATTGGCTTGTGTCTTCCAGTTTTTCGATTACTGTTTCCGTGGTGTGGACGTCAAATTCGGAGAGGAAGGGTTTGAGTGTGTCTGCGGTGGTGAGTGAGATGAGGCTGCTGGTGTCTGCAACGATCATCGGTTATCCGGGCTCTTAGAGTTCTGCGAGTTCGTCTGCGAGTTCGTCTCCCCGGTCAAGCAGTTTTTTCGAGGCCCGGACTGATTCGGCGTCCTGCCGCCCGATGAACTCTTTCAACACCTTGAAGCTGATCTCGTCGTCGAGGTAGAGTTCGATGACGGCTTCGCGGAATTCGCCCTCGTTTTCGGCTTCTTGGAGGTATTCTTGGAGTGCTTCGGTGATGATCTGTGTCCGGTTTGTGTGTGAGACTTTGGCGGCGACATCGGCCTTTTCGACGAGTTCGTCGGGGAGTCGGAAGTTGACTTTCTTGGTCATGGACCACACCAACTTTTGTATATACGTTGTACCTACAATTTTATAAATCAACCGCAGAAATGCCCGTCACCGCATACCACCGTCGAGGCTCAGTCTAATCCTTTGCGTACGACGCGGCGCTTGCTCGTGGTCAGTTCTTTTATTACTGGCGCGTCTTTAAGAATCTTGGGAGACGGAAGGTCAAGATTTGTGGACATGCAAACACGTCCCTTCTCGTCTCCCTAACTGAATTTCGGAAATCGGACGCTCGTCTAGACGGCTATTTACGGAAACGGAAGCAAGCGACGGTGCGAGCTAATTACCGAACAGGGTTGTTCGCGAAAAGTGCGTCGGCTGGGATTTGAACCCCAGTCGCTCCCGTTCGCTCGCGGTGCTCGCTCACCTCCCGCTCCCTGCTTCAAATCCGCCGTGACGCATTCACTCCTCACATTCGTTCGTCGCAGAATGCGTCGGCCGGGATTTGAACCCGGGTTAGGACCGTGGCAGGGTCCTGTGATACCACTACACCACCGACGCAGGCACTACAGTATCGCCCGGTCCCGAATAAAAGGATTGCGAAAGACCGGATTCACCCGCGTCAAGAGAGCGGACCGATCGTGCGACAGCGTGGCGTAGTTTTGGCCTGCGAGGCGCTCACACGCCGGACCCCGAAACGCCACGCTTTTACAACCCGATACGGTAAGGCATCTACAGTCTGCCAGGCGAACGCAGGAGCGAGGGTGATGACACGAACGATACTCGTCCCCTCCTCGCTCGTTCGGGAAGCCGAAGACAAGCGGGAGGCGACCCGGAAGATCGGATACGTGGCTCGCGCCGCGACCGTCTTCCGGATCGACCGCCTGCTGGTCTTTCCGGATCCCGACGGCGAGGGCCGGTGGGGCGAGTCGTTCGTCGAAACGGTGCTCGCGTACGCGGCAACGCCGCCCCATCTCCGAAAGGAGGTCTGGGACCGCCGCGCCGAACTCGAGTACGCGGGCATTCTGCCCCCGCTTCGGCAGACGCCACAGACCGGCTCCGGATCGAACGGTTCGGGGTCGTCAAGACAGGGAATCGTGACCGAGGTCGGATCTGACGGGCGCGTCCGGGTCAATTGCGGACTGCAACACCCGATCTCCCTCGTCGTCCCCTCCGGAATGGAGGTCGACGCGGGAGAGCGCGTGACCGTCAGCATCTCTTCGCGAGATCCGGTCCGGGCCCGACTCACCGAAGAGCCCCCGCCGGGGTTTCGGGTCGGGTCATCGGACCTTTCGGCCGCCCTCGATTCCGAGGACGGACTCACAATCGCCGCCTCCCGGTACGGCGACCCCCTCACGACGGGTCGCCTGCAGGGACTCCTCGGGCGCACGACGGAGGGACTGATAGTCGCCTTCGGCGCGCCCGAGCGCGGCCTGCCAGCCGTTCTTGGCGTCGAGGCCGGCGATCCCGAAGCTGGATTCGACCTGTGGCTGAACACGGTTCCGAACCAGGGAAGCGAGGTTGTGCGCACCGAGGAGGCGGTGTTCGCCACGCTCGCGCCCCTGACACTCACGGAGTGATACGATGCCACAATCACACAGACCACGCAAAGGGTCGCTGGCGTTCGGGCCCAGGAAGCGCGCGGGCGATTCAGTTCCGCGCTTCAACTCCTGGCCCGAGGACGACGGACAGCCGACGCTCCAGGGGTTCGCCGGGTACAAGGCCGGCATGAGCCACGTCGTGATGATCAACGACGGCGGCGACTCCCCACGACAGGGCATGGAGGAGACCGTGCCCGTGACGATCGTGGAGACACCCCCAATGCGCGCAGTTGCGCTGCGAGCCTACGAGGACACCCCCTACGGGAAACGCCCACTCACCGAGGTGTGGACCGACGATCTGCACGCGGACCTCTCGCGGGCGCTCGACGCCCCCAAGGACCACGACGCAGACGCCGCCGAGACCGACATCCGGTCGGCCCTCAAGGCTGGCGACGTCGCCGATATCCGCCTGATCACCCACACCGTTCCCGGTGAGATCGCCGGCGTTCCCAAGAAGCGCCCCGACGTGATGGAGACACGCGTCGGTGGCGGTTCCATCGAGGAGCGCTTCGAGCACGGACTCGACGTCCTCGCGGAGGGTGGATCCCACTCGATCGACTCGGTGTTCCGCGCCGGCGAGTACGCCGACGTTGGCGGGATCACCAAGGGCAAGGGCACGCAAGGCCCCGTCAAGCGCTGGGGCGTCCAGAAACGCAAAGGAAAGCACGCACGCCAGGGGTGGCGACGCCGGATCGGCAACCTGGGGCCGTGGAACCCCTCGCGGGTTCGCTCGACGGTGCCCCAGCAGGGCCAGACCGGTTACCACCAGCGCACCGAACTCAACAAGCGCGTCATCGACCTCGGCGACGAGGCGGTCACGCCCGACGGCGGCTTCGTCAACTACGGCGAGGTCTCCGGGGAGTACGCGATTCTGAAGGGTTCGGTGCCGGGTCCGGAAAAGCGGTTGATCCGGCTGCGGCCGGCGGTCAGGCCGAGCGATCAGCCACGCCTCGACCCCGAGGTGCGGTACGTCTCGACGACATCGAACCAGGGGTGACCACAGATGGACACGACACTACACGACACGGACGGCGAGGAGGCGGGGACCACTACCCTGCCGGACGTCTTCGCAACGCCGTATCGCCCGGATCTCATCCGGCGCGCGGTGCTCGCCGCGCAGGCGAACCGCAAACAGGACTACGGCGCCGACCCGTTCGCGGGAATGCGGACGCCGGCGGAGTCGCCCGGCAGCGGCCAGGGGATGGCCCACGTCGCGCGCCAGGACAACAGAGGCCGGCGCGCGCCGAGCACGGTGAAGGGACGCCCCGCCCACCCACCGAAGGCCGAGAAGGACCGCGGGCTAAGCATCAACGAGAAGGAACGCAAACAGGCCGTCCGGAGCGCGATCGCCGCGACCGGCGACGCCGAGGTCGTCGCAGAACGCGGTCACGCCTTCGACGACGACCTCGATCTTCCGGTCGTTCTCGCAGACGACTTCGAGGAACTCGTAAAGACCCAGGAGGTCGTCGCAGTGCTCGAGGAACTCGGCCTGCACGCCGACATCGAGCGCGCCGACGACCGCACCGTTCGGGCCGGACAGGGGACGACCCGCGGTCGGACGTACCGCCGCCCGTCGTCGATCCTCTTCGTCACCGCCGGAGAGCCATCGAAGGCCGCCCGCAACCTCGCGGGCGCGGACGTGACGACGGGCCGAGAGGTCAACGCTGAGGACCTCGCGCCCGGCGCCCACGCCGGCCGGCTGACGGTCTGGACCGAGGCAGCAATAGCGGAGGTGGCGGACAGATGAGCACGGACCACGACGTGATCAACCACCCACACGTCACCGAGAAGGCGATGGACCTGATGGAGTTCGACAACACGCTCCAGTTCGTCGTGTCCCTCTCCGCCGACAAGGGCGATATCGCGGACGCCATCGAGGACAGTTACGACGAGGAGGTTGCGAGCGTGAACACACAGATCACGATGGACGGCGAAAAGAAGGCGACGGTGCGGTTCGCCGAGGAGGACGCCGCGGAGAACATCATGTCACGTATCGGGGTGTTCTGAGATGGGGCGACGCATCCAGGGACAACGACGCGGTCGGGGAACCCCGACGTTCCGGGCGCCCTCACACCGCTACAAGGCCGACCTACAGCACAGCACTGTCGAGGACGACGACACGATCGCGGGAGAGGTCGTCGACATCGAGCACGACCCCGCCCGGAGCGCACCGGTTGCCGTCGTCGAGTTCGAGGACGAGGGTCGGCGATACGTCCTCGTTCCCGAGGGCGTCGGCGTCGGCGAACGTCTCCAGGTGGGCGTCTCCGCGGAGATCAAGCAGGGCAACACGCTGCCGCTTGCGGAGATTCCGGAGGGGATCCCGGTGTGCAATCTCGAGTCACGACCGGGGGATGGGGGCACGTTCGCCCGTGCCTCCGGGGTCAACGCGACGCTGGTCACGCACGATCGCAACGCGGCGGTCGTTCAGCTTCCAAGCGGCGACGTCAAGCGGCTGGACCCGCGGTGCCGGGCGACGATCGGCGTGGTCGCCGGCGGCGGCCGCACGGAAAAACCGTTCGTGAAAGCGGGCAACAAGTACCACAAGATGAAAACGCGGGGCACCAAGTGGCCCCGGGTTCGCGGGGTCGCGATGAACGCCGTCGACCACCCTTTCGGTGGTGGCGGCCGCCAGCACCCCGGCAAACCCAAAAGCGTCTCGAAGAACACGCCCCCGGGCCGCAAGGTCGGGGACATCTCCTCGCGGCGCACGGGACGTGGAGGTAACAAATGAGCACGGACTACAGAACCGGCCAGGAGGGGGAGTTCACCTACCGAGGCCACACGCTCGATGAGTTGCAGGCGATGTCTGATGAGGAACTCGGGGAACTGCTTCCCGCGCGGATGCGGCGAACCTTGGATCGCGGACTCTCCGGAGAACACCGGAAGCTCCGCGAGGAGGCCAGAGACGCAGGCGAGGAGGAGACCGCGAACGACCCGATCCGGACGCACCTGCGGGACATGCCGATCCTGCCGGAGTTCGTCGGGCTCACGTTCTCGGTCCACACCGGACAGAGCTTCGAGCGCGTCCGGATCGAAGAAGAGATGATCGGCCACTACCTCGGGGAGTTCCAGATCACGCGGACATCCGTCGAACACGGCCAGGCGGGGATCGGAGCGACCCGGTCCTCGAAGTTCGTACCACTCAAATAACTATGGGAATCAGCTACTCAGTCGACGTGGATCCGGACCGGACGGCGAAGGCGATGCTCCGGGAGCGTCCCATGAGCCACAAGCACGCGACGGAGATCGCCCGCGAGATCAAAGGCAAAACGGCGGGCGAGGCCGTCGCGTACCTGGAGGCCGTGATCGAGGGCGAGCAATCGGTTCCGTTCAGGTCCCACAACTCCGGGGTCGGACACCGATCCGACATCGACGGGTGGGACGCGGGACGGTACCCCGAGAAGGCCAGCGAGGCGTTCCTCGATCTGCTCGAAAACGCCACCGGCAACGCGAACGGGCAGGGATTCGACGCCGAGTCGATGGCGATTCTCCACGTCGCCGCCCACAAGGTCGGCGAGCGAGAGGGCCGCAATCCCCGCGCCTTCGGCCGCGCAAACCCCTGGAACACTCCGGAGGTCGACGTCGAGTTGATCCTCGAAGAACAGGAGGGTGAAGACTGATGGCGGACGAACAGCAGTTCATCGAGAACGGCATCCGGCGCTCACAGATCAACGAGTTCTTCGCAGAGGAACTTGCCCGCGCCGGCTACGGCGGGATGGATCTTGCCCAGACGCCGATGGGCACACAGATCGTGCTCAAAGCCGAAAAACCCGGCATGGTGATCGGCAAGGGCGGACAGAACATCCGCGAGATCACCCAGACCCTGGAAGACGAGTTCGACCTCGAGGAACCGCAGGTCGACGTCCAGGAGGTCGATGAACCAGACCTGAACGCACAGATCGTCGCCGACAGGCTGGCGAACGCTCTGGAGCGGGGCTGGTACTTCAGGAAGGCGGGCCACACCACGCTCGAACGCATCATGGAGGCCGGCGCGCTGGGCGCGGAGATCGTCCTCTCGGGCAAAGTGACGGGCGCCCGCGGGCGCGTCGAGAAGTTCTCCGACGGCTACATCAAGCACAACGGCGAGCCCGCCGAGGAGATCGTCGACCGGGGAAAGGGCGTCGCCGTCATGCAACTGGGGACGATCGGCGTCAACGTGAAAATCATCCCGCCCGGGTCGGATCTTCCCGATGACTTCCGCATCTACGACGACGTCGACACCGAGGACCTCGGCCCTGCCCCCGGCGATGGCGGCGTCGAGGAGCTCATCGAGGAGCCCGAGGAGGGCGAACTCGAGGCAATCTCCGGCGATGCTGACGCGGAACCCGCATCCGGAGAGAGCGCCGCGACAGGCGAGGAGGCAGTCGAGGAAGTTCTCGAGGAGGCAGTCGAAACCGAGGATGACGCCTCCGCCGACGCCGGGGAGACTCACGAAAGCCCCGCGGAGCCCGACGTCGAAGAGGAAGCAGTCGACGAAGTCATGGACGAACTCGAGGAGGAATCATGACGATCATCCATCCCGCCGAAGTCCGGGAGATGACCCCCGAGGAGCGCGAGGAGGAACTCGAACAACTCGAGACGGAACTGCTGAACGCGAAGGCAATCCAGGCCTCCGGCGGCGCGCCGGAGAACGCGGGGCGCACCAAGGAGCTCCGCCGGGCGATCGCCCGGATCAAGACGATCCAGCGCGAGGAGGGTGACATCGAATGATCACTCCGGAAACGCTCGCGCGCCACGAACTGGTCGGCCTGTCGATCCGCGTCCTCAGTGACGCGGACGACCGGGCCGGCATCGCGGGCGAGGTCGTCGACGAGACGACCCGAACGCTCACGATCGAGACGGACGGGAAGACGAAGACGGTCCCCAAAGCGGAGGCGACGTTCGCCGTCGACCTTCCGGACGGCGGTTCGGCCGTCGTCGCTGGCGACCGGCTGGTCGCGCGACCGGCGCGACGCACGGAATCAACAGGTGATACGATATGGCACTCGGCTTAGGAGTTACGACACCCGAGACGGCCTGCGCTGACGAGAACTGTCCGTTCCACGGCCAGCTATCGGTCCGTGGCGGGACGCTCGTCGGCGAGGTCGCCTCGACCGACATGGAGAAGACCGTCGTCGTCGAGCGCGAATACGACGTGTTCGTGCCCAAGTACGACCGATACATGAAACGCAGGTCGCGCGTGCCGGCTCACGCCCCGCCCTGCATGGACATTACGGTCGGCGACACGGTCAGCATCGCGGAGACACGACCACTCTCGAAGACCAAGTCACACGCGGTCGTCGAGATAACCGACCGGGGTGAGAGCTGATGGAGGCGCTCGCAGCCGACGTCACCCGCGGGCTGGAGAAGGGCTCGCGGATCACGTGTGCGGACAACACGGGCGCCCGCGAGTTGAAGATCATCAGCGTCCAGAACTACCAGGGGACGGTCAACCGTCACCCGAAGGCGGGTCTTGGCGACAAGGTGACCGTCTCGGTCACAAAGGGCACCCCCGAGATGCGCCGGCAGGTGCTGGAGGCGGTGATCGTCCGCCAGCGCAAGCCGATTCGCCGGCCCGACGGCACCCGCGTGAAGTTCGAGGACAACGCCGCGGTGATCATCGACGAGCAGGGAGAGCCCCGGGGGACCGAAATCAAGGGTCCGATCGCCCAGGAAATTGCCGAACGCTTCGGAAGCATCGGATCGACTGCAACGATACTACTATGACACGAGATCCAACGAAACAGCGTACCCGGACGCGCCGGGCGGACCTCCACGAGCGACACGACCAGGTCCGGGCGACGCTCGATACGGACCTTCGAGAGGAGCACGGCCAGCGAAACGTCCGCGTGAATGCCGGCGACACCGTCGAGGTGATGCGCGGTGACTTCGCGGGCGAGGAGGGCGAAGTCGTCACCGTGGACCTGAAAGACGCCGTCGTCCACGTCGAGGACGTGGTGGTCGAGGCCGCGGACGGCGAGGAGATTCCCCGTCCGCTGGATGCCTCGAACGTCCGCGTGACCGACCTGGACCTGTCGGACGACCGTCGAGAGGAGCGACTGGACGCGGAGGGTGATGCTGCATGAGCAACCACCAGAAGCGTCTCTCGGCGCCCACCTCCTGGCCGGTCGGACGCAAGACCGAGACGTTCACTGTGAAGGCCGACGCCGGCCCGCATGGCGAGGACGGCGTGCCACTGTTGATCCTGCTTCGGGACGTGCTGGGTTACGTCGACTCCCGCAAGGAAGCCCAGTACGCCCTCGATCAGGACAGCGTGCTGATCAACGGGACAGTCGCCTCGGACGTGACTCGCCCGATCGGGATGTTCGACATCCTCGCCTTCGAAGAGCGCGCGGAGAACTACAGGGTGTTCCCCGACGAGGGGGGTCGGCTCGCGCTGACGCCGATCGACGCCGATGCGGCCGGATCGAAGCTCGGCAAGATCACGGAAAAGCGGCTGGTTCCGGGCGGCGACACCCAGCTCACGATGCACGACGGGGAGACGCTGCTCGTAGCGGAGGACGCGTACACCCCTGGCGACTCGCTGGTGATCGGCAACGAGGACGGCTCGGTCATCGCCCACTTCCCCTACGAGGAGGGGGCGCTCGTGACGGCCGTCGACGGCCAGCACGCCGGCGAGATCGGGACCGTCACGTCAATCGAGGTGACGCCCGGAAGCGGCTCGAACGCCGTCACCGTCGAGACCGGTGAGGGTGCCTTCGAGACGATCGAGGAGTACGTCGTCGTGATCGACGAGAACTTCACCGACGACGACGAAGCGGCCGAGACGAGCGAGGAGGGCGAGCTCGAGGACATCGCCGGGGTCGGCCCGGCGAAGGCCGACGCGTTGCGCGAGGCCGGCTTCGAGTCCGTCGCGGACGTCCGTGAGGCGACGACGGGGGACCTTTCGGAAGCCGAGGGGGTTGGCGAGAGCCTCGCGGAGCAGATCAAAGACGATGTCGGAGGTGCGGACGCATGAGCGAGACGGAGTTCCACGCGATGCGCGAGCCACGGATCGAGAAGGTCGTCGCGCACATGGGCGTCGGGTACGGCGGTGAGGACCTCCAAGACGCCGAGCGGATCTTAGAGGAGATCACCGGGCAGGGGAGCGTCCGGACCCAGGCAAAGAACACGGTCGGGGCGTTCAACATTCGCGAGGGCGATCCGATCGGCGCGAAGGTGACCCTCCGGGACGAGGCGGCCCGGGAGTTCCTCGCGACCGCGCTCCCGCTGACGAACGTGTCGGCGAGTCAGTTCGACGAGACGGGCAACGTGAGCTTCGGAATCGAGGAACACACGTCGTTCCCGAGCCAGGAGTACAACCCCGACGTCGGCATCTACGGGCTAGACGTGACCGCGTCGCTGGTGCGTCCGGGCTACCGGGTGTCGAAGCGTGATCAGCGCACCCGGTCGATCCCATCGAGCCACCGGTTGACCGCCGAGGACGCGATCGCGTTTCTCGAAGCCGAGTTCGACGTGGAGGTGGACGAATGAGCGAATCGGAAGGCGAGAACGAAGCGAATACGGGCGAACACGCCGCGAAGCGCACCGACCAGACCAACGCGTGTCGACGCTGTGACCGCAAGCAGGGTCTCGTCGGCAAGTACGACGTATGGCTGTGTCGACAGTGCTTCCGGGAGATCGCCCGCGACATGGGGTTCAAGAAATACTCATGACTGCGACGGATCCACTGGCGAACGCGCTGTCGGGACTGGACAACGCCGAGGGCGTTGGCCACCTCGACCACACGGTACAGCCCGCCTCGAACCTCATCGGCAGCGTCCTCGAAGTGTTCTACGAGCGCGGCTACGTAGACGGGTTCGAGTACGTCGAGGACGGCAAGGCCGGCGAGTTCGAGGTCGAACTGACGGGCGCCATAAACGAATGTGGCGCGATCAAGCCCCGGTACGCGGTGGGCGCGGCGGAGTTCGAGGACTGGGAGAAGCGGTTTCTCCCGGCCCAGGACTACGGCGCGCTCGTCGTCACGACGAGCCGGGGCGTGATGAGTCACGCCGAGGCCCGCGCGAAGGGCGTCGGCGGACAGCTCATCGCCTACGTATACTGACAATGCCACGAACGGAAATCGAACTACCGGAAGACGTGACCGCCCGGATGGACCGGCTTGACCTCACGGTCGAGGGTCCCGATGGAAGCGTACGGCGGCGGCTGTGGTACCCCGACATCGACGTGTCCGTGGCTGACGGCCATGTCGTCGTCGCTACCGAGGCCGAGGACAAGGAGACGACCGCGACGATGGGCACCTTCGAGAGCCATATCCAAAACGCGGCCCACGGCGTGACCGAGGGCTGGAGCTACGAGATGGAGGTGTTCTACGCCCACTTCCCGATGCAGGTCACGGTCGAGGACGGCGAGGTCGTTATCGAGAACTTTCTCGGCGAGCGAGCCCCGCGCCGGACGGAGATCCGCGGAGACACCGAGGTCGAGATCGACGGCGAGGAGATCACGCTTCGCGGGCCCGACAAGGAGGACGTCGGGCAGACCGCCGCGGCGATCGAACAGCTCACACGCGTCACCGACAAGGACACCCGGGTGTTCCAGGACGGCGTGTACATCACCGCGAAACCGTCAGGAGGTGCGGTCTGATGGCCGAGGACATCGAGGACATCGCGGGCGTCGGCGGCGCGAAGGCCGACGCGCTGCGCGAGGCCGGATACAGTTCGGTCGAGGCGGTCCGCGAGGCGAGCCAGGAGGAACTCTCGGAGATCGAGAGCATCGGCAACGCCCTGGCGGCCCGCATCAAGGCCGATGTCGACGAGGTCGAGGTCGAAGCGGAGGCCGACGACGAACCGGCGACGGCGGACGCGGAGGAGGGAACTGAAGCCGAGGACGACGACACCGCGGCCACGCCCGAGGACGACGGCGACGACGACACCGCGGCCACGCCCGAGGACGTCCCCGACACGATCGAGGACATCGCGGGCGTCGGCGGCACGAAGGCCGACGTGCTCCGGGAGGCCGGCTACGAGTCGGTCGCGGACGTCCAGAGCGCGAGCCAGGAGGAACTCTCGGAGATCGGGAGCATCGGCAACGCCCTGGCGGCCCGCATCAAGGCCGACGTCGGCGACGTCGAAATCGAGGATGAGACCGAAGCCGACATCGAGGATGAGGCGGCGCCCGAACCGGAGGGTGAAACGACGACCGAACTCCGGCCCCGGGGACACGCCGAGAAGACGCCCGACCTCACCGACGAGGAGGAGCGCCTCATCGCAAAGCGCGCGGAGACGGCACGCGAGTTCGATCGTCAGGACAACCACATGAAAAAGCGGATCCCCACCTCCTGGCGCCGGCCGAAAGGCACCCACTCCAAACAGCGCCAGGGGGTCAAGGGCAAGGGCGACACAGTCCAGGCGGGCTTCCGAAGCCCGACAGCCGTCCGGGGGAAACACCCGAGCGGTTTCGAGGAGGTGCGCGTTCACCGCCCCGCGGATCTGGAAGGCGTCGATCCCGACCGGGAGGCGGTCCGCATCGCCTCCACCGTTGGCGGCCGGAAGCGCGCCCGTATCGAGGACGAGGCAGAGGAAGCCGGCGTCCGCGTGCTCAATCCGACCTACGAGGAAATGGAGGTGGAAGAATGACTGACCTGAGAGCACAGAAACGCCTCGCGGCGGACGTGCTGGACGTCGGCGAGAACCGCGTCCGGTTCGATCCGGACGAGCAGGGCGAGATCGCCGACGCGATCACCCGCGAGGACATCCGAGACCTCGTTGACCGGGGCGTCATCGAGGCGAAAGACGCGAACGGTAACTCCCGCGGTCGCGCCAGGGAGCGCGACGCGAAGCGCTCCTATGGCCACAAGAAAGGCCCCGGCTCCCGGAAGGGGAAGGCCGGTGGCCGCGAGGACGAGAAGGACCGCTGGAAGGGCGACATTCGGGCCCAGCGGCGCGTCCTCAGGGATCTGCGTGACACTGGCGAGGTCACAAGAAGCGAGTACCGGGAACTGTACGCGAAGGCAAGCGGTGGCGAGTTCGACAGCGTGCGGTACCTGCTGAATTACGCCGAGAACAACTACGGACCGATCGAATACGATCTGGAGGCAGACTAATGGCGACAGGACCACGATACAACGTCCCGATGCGACGACGTCGGGAAGGACGGACGAACTACCATCAGCGGTTGCGCCTGCTGAAATCCGGCGAGGCACGGCTGGTCGCGCGGACGAGCAACAAGCACGTCAGGGCGCAGCTGGTGACGATGGGAGAAAACGGCGACGAGACGGAAGCGAACGCACACTCACAGGACCTGGCCGAGTTCGGCTGGGAGGCGCCGACCGGCAACCTGCCGGCGGCGTATCTCACCGGCTACCTCGCCGGGGCACGCGGCGTGGCGGCCGGCGTCGAGACGGCGGTGCTCGACATCGGCCTCAACACCGCGACGCCAGGCGCGAAGGTGTTCGCGGTCCAGGAGGGTGCGATCGACGCCGGATTGGAGAGCCCGCACAACGAGAGCGTCTTCGCGGACTGGGAGCGAACCCGGGGCGAACACATCGCCACGTACGCCCAGCAGCGCGAGGAGCCACTGTACGCCGGCGAGTTCGCGGCGACTGAACTCCCCGAGCACTTCGATGCGGTACGTGAGACGATTGCGGAGGAGATACAATGAGCGACGGACACGGCTGGGAACCACGGACACGGCTCGGACGCAAAGTACGCGACGAGGAGATATCGTCGATGGAGGCAGCGCTGAATTCGGGACTCCCGATGAAGGAGCCCGAGATCGTCGACCAGCTTCTGCCGAACGTCGACGATGAGGTGCTCGACATCAACATGGTCCAGCGCATGACCGACTCAGGGCGCCGGGTGAAGTTCCGGTGTGTCGTCGCCGTCGGCGATCGTAACGGCTACGTCGGCTACGCGGAGGGTCGCGAGGACCAGGTCGGCGCCGCCATCCAGAAGGCCATCGAGATCGCGAAAATGAACATGATCTCCGTGGACAGGGGGTCGGGATCCTGGGAGGACCGCTCCGATGAACCCCACTCGCTGTCCCGGCGGACGCGGGGCAAGGCTGGATCGGTCGAGGTTGACCTCATTCCCGCGCCGAGCGGGCTGGGACTGGCCGCGGCCGACACCGTCGAGGCGATTCTGGAACTCGCCGGTGTCGAAGACGCCTGGACGAAGAGCCACGGCAACACGCGGACGACGATGAACCTCGCGAAGGCGACGTACAACGCCCTGCGGAACTCCTCGCAGGCACGGGGCAGCCGGCGGACCCGCGACCTGGAGGAGGCTGACTTCGAAGAGGTGCGTGGCTGATGCAGGCGGTCGTCCAGCTGCGCGGCGAGGTGAACATCAGCGAGGAGGTCGATGACACGCTCGCGATGCTCAACCTCGGCCGTGTGAACCACTGCACGCTCCTCCCGGAGACGGACGTCTACCGCGGCATGATCACGAAGGTGCACGACTACGTCGCTCACGGCGAACCCAGCACCGACACCGTCGCAACGCTGTTGCGCCACCGTGGCGAGCCCGAATCCGGCGAACGCGACATCGACGACGAGTGGGTCGAGGCGAACACCGACTACGACAGCGTCGAGGCGCTCGCCGAGGCACTGATCACCGAGGAGACGACGCTGTCGGAGGCGGGGCTTACACCCGTCCTTCGCCTGCACCCGCCACGCGGCGGTCACGACGGGGTCAAAAAGCCCGTCGTGGCCGGCGGCCAGATCGGAAACCACACCACCGAGGAGATAGATACTCTCCTCACGGCCATGCGATAACAATGACCAACAAGAAAGACAGACAGCGCGGCTCGCGTACACACGGCGGAGGCAGTCAGAAAAACGGCCGCGGGGCCGGCAACCGCGGCGGCCGCGGGGATGCGGGCCGCGAGAAACACGAGTTCCACGGCACGGAGCCCATGGGGCGGTCGGGATTCACACAGCCGCCGGAAGTACAGGACGAGATCGCGGAGATCGACGTCGGTCGTCTGGACGAGGACGCGCCGCTTCTTGCAGCCGACGGACTCGCCGAGGAGGTCGAGGGTGGCTACCGGATCGATGCTCGCGACGTCGTCGAGGACGGCCACGAGGTTGACGCGGTGAAGGTGCTCGGCGGGGGGCAGGTCCGACACGAGCTGACCGTCGTCGCCGACACCTTTTCGGACACTGCGGCCCAACTGATAGAAGAAGCGGGCGGGAATGCGGAACCAACCGACCACGACGAGGACTAAGTAATGGGCTGGAAGCGGACAGCCGAACCGGTTCTCACGCGCATGCCCTCGGTGGAGCGCCCCGAGGGCCACGTCCCGTTCAAGCGCAAGTTGGGCTGGACGGCGGCAGTGCTGGTCACGTACTTCTTTCTGACCAACATCGCCCTGTTCGGCCTGAGCCAGGGGGGTGGCGACGACATATTCGGGCAGTTCCGGTCGATACTCGCCGGCTCGCAGGGATCGATCCTCCAGTTGGGCATCGGACCGATCGTCACCGCGAGCATCGTTCTGCAGTTGCTCGGCGGGGCCAATCTGCTCGGGCTCGACACCGACGAGCCACGCGACCAGGTGCTGTACCAGGGCCTCCAGAAGCTTCTGGTGGTCGTGATGGTGATCCTGACCGGCGCCCCGATGGTGTTCTCCGGTGGCCCCGACGGCGGGTTCCTGCCCGCCGCGGACTCGCTCACGGTGTTCGGGGCGACGCTCGGAGCCGGCGCGCTCCAGTGGGTGATCTTCGCGCAGGTGTTCGTCGGGGGGATTCTAATCTTGTTTCTCGACGAGATCGTCTCGAAGTGGGGTGTCGGATCCGGGGTCGGGCTGTTCATCATCGCCGGCGTGAGCCAGCGCCTCGTGGGTGGGTTCATCACGATCGACGCGCTCCCGGGGGAGGTCATCGGATTCATCCCCTACTGGATCGGGGTGCTGACCGGGGCGCGGTCGGTCCCCTCGATCGTCAGTTCGGAGGGCGTCCAGGTGATCATCTTCGGGGAAAACGGGATGCTCGCCCTGGTCACGACGCTTCTGATCTTCGCGATCGTCGTGTACGCTGAATCCGTCCGCGTCGAGATCCCGCTCAGTCACGCCCGAGTGAAGGGTGCACGCGGTCGCTTCCCGGTGAAACTCATCTACGCGAGCGTCCTGCCGATGATCCTCGTCCGGGCGCTGCAGGCGAACATCCAGTTCCTCGGGCGGATCCTCAACTCACAGCTCGGATCCCTGCCTGCCTGGGTCGGCCAGTACGACAGCGGCCAGCCGGTCGGCGGCCTGATGTACTACATGTCGCCCATACGGAACCCGCAGGACTGGATGTGGTTCGTCCACACCCCGCCGGGGGAGCCATGGCAGATCATGCTCCGGATCGCTGTCGACCTGACGTTCATGATCATCGGCGGCGGCATCTTCGCCATCTTCTGGGTCGAGACGACCGATATGGGTCCGAAAGCCACGGCGAAGCAGATCCAGAACTCCGGGATGCAGATACCCGGGTTCCGCCGAAACGTCGGCGTCATCGAGAAGGTCATGGGTCGGTACATCCCGCCCGTCACCGTGATTGGCGGTGCCCTCGTCGGGTTGCTTGCCGTGATGGCGAACATGATGGGGACGATCGGACAGGTCTCGGGAACGGGACTGCTACTGACCGTCTCGATCACCTACAAGATCTACGAGGAGATCGCCGAAGAGCAACTCATGGACATGCATCCCATGATGCGCCAGATGTTTGGCTGAACACCCGAACTACGAGCCTCAGAAGCCACTGATCTCCCGACGTTCCGGGTTCCTCACGGCGCTGCTGTACCGACGCTATCCTCCGGTCCAGCGAACGGAATATCGATTTCGAGACCATCGTAGGCTAAGACCGGCTTTTTCGCTCGCCCGGAACCGCCACCTTCGAACTCGATGACGCCGATGTCTTCGAGTTCGGAGAGGTTCCTGTGAACCTGCTTGTAGTCCCGCTCCACCAGTTCGGCTGCGTCTCGAATACTCTCCGGTTCCGACTCGAAGACCGCCTCCAAGAGTTCGAGGTTCTTCTGGCTCAGAAGACGGCTGAGTTCCGCGTACGACCCGAAGTTCAGCACTGGCTGGGCGTCATCGAGTTCTTTTCCTTCCTGAGCGGCCTTGATACGGCGACGCGTCCGCTGGTCGATCCGGTCGCGTTCTCCGACGGTAACTTTGAGCGTGGGCATTGTAGTTTCTCCTGGTGACGTCCTACTCCGGCCAGTCCCACGAGACGGGGGTCAGTTCCTCGACCTCTCGCTTGAACCGGTCGTAGAGCGTGAGCATTCCCGGAAACTCGATGGTCTCGACATCGGTTCGGGTGTGACGCTCGTGACCGTTCGTCATTTCGTGGGCATTGTCGTATCGGAGGAGGGTATCACCGCCGACCTCTCCGAGGTGGAGACTGTAGCCCCATCCACTCGGGTACTGGTCGTCCTTCGTCCCACGGATGGTAACGTCAACGACGTAGCCGCCCTCGACATCCTGCCAATCTGCGACCGTCGTGTAGGACGCCATCCGTTGTCCTATGTTATTTGCTCCATAGGGTTAAGTTTATGGACCAGATCACATAGGGCGTTCTTACAGGTGCCACTGGAAGTACACTATACCCTCATGATCCCGAGGGTGAATCAGATGGTCGTCATGTTCAGCCATGATTCCTATGGGGGACCTCGGTAGTAGATTATATCGGGAGTCATTGAACGGTTACCACACCAGTAACAATTGTGGGCCTAAACGGTAGATACAGACGAGTCAGTTAGCACAGCGATCAGAAACGGAGTTGCTAACACGAGATCTTTATTCAGACGAGTCCCCCTCAAGCTCAAACGACCGGATTGGTACGTAGAGGTACGGGAAACTTCGATTGTAGGACGTATTCCCGAGATCCACCGGAGAAACCCTAGATAGACACTACTGTATTAGTCGTGTAATCGAGTCACTGATGAGCTGTGGGTCGATTTGGAGGAGTTGCGCTGCGTTCTCGAATATGGTTTCGTCTACCGCATCCTCCATCCGACTCAAGTCAGATTTCGAAACGTACTCCAGTGCGTCTGTTTTCATCTCACCGTAGTCTTTGACGTACCAGAGAAGGGCATGAAGATCAGAGACATCCTTCACCCGCTTGTGGCTCTTATCCCGATCTGGAAGCGACCGAATCTTCATCGCTGCCAACAATACTGGTGGGACAATTAGCTTCTGGCTGGATGGTGACCACGAAACATATTCAGATAATGGTTCGCCCCTGTCGTCCTCAAACACCGGTGCAAGCAGGGATTCTGCTGGCGGCTTGAACCCGAACGCCTCCCGGAACCCCTCTAACTCTGTGGTATCCGGAATTACGTCAACGTAGACCTAGAACACCTCGTGCATCCCATGTTTCCTGGCCTCGTCTTCACTGATACGCTCTTGGCTGTCCCGGAGAAAGTTCTGAGCAAACCCAAACCGGGCTTTCGTGTATCCCAGGTCCTCGATTGCCGAGATGGATGTCCCAACCGGAGTCCCAGGGAGTTCTTCATCGCTCCAGTCGGAGTCCACATGGACGCCGATATCGATGTCACGCGACCCGATGTACTCCCGACTATGCTCGGAGTGAAATCCGGGGTTGACGTGGAGATGGACTGCCCAGCCACCGAGCAAGCAGATAGGTGGCTCAGCAGCCCCAAACACTGCCTGAAGCTCCTGCTCGGACAGCGCTGTTACCTGCGGGACATAGTACTGTCTCACCACTGTTGCTCACCGTGATATGGATCAATGAGTTTCTCTGCGGCCTCCTCACACGGTCCGCCCTCCGCAAGCAGATCCAGAATCAACTGCGGGACGGATACGGTCGAGAACCCATCGACACGCTGTTGATTATAGAATACGTGGTCGTCCAGAACCCTGATCCGGGTATTCCCACCCCCCAGTAATCCCTTCTCCTCAACGGTTTCAAGCCAGTTACTGATGTCCTCGGAGGAAATGTAGAAGTCAGTGCTGGAGGCGAAGAGGAACCCTTGGTGGAGGTTTTCTGCTTGGTACGTCGTTAACGCATACTCTAAGTCGGTTTCTGCTAACAGGTCCATCGGTTGCTGGAGTGATATTGCCAGTTGATTCGGCTCAATCCGTTGGTCCAACCAGACTCGGTACAGATCAGCAGCACCGACAACCTCGGTTCCCTCGATCAGTCCCATTTCTTCGAGTTTCTCCGTGTATTGCCGCGTCCACGGTTCGGATGCGTCTGCTAGCTGCGCCAGCCGGTACTTCGTCAGATCATTTCCGGTGTGGTTCAACAGGACGCGAATAATCCGCTCCTTGGTGAAGCCACGTTCACGATTGGGCTGCTCCAGCAACGCCATGATACATTGGTTAACGCGAGTACTTATATACCTAACCAACGCATTGGCTATCCGCCTTACTTAAATACTCAACCACAGAATCACGAAGTCCGCCGGTGGAGTAGTAAAATAGGGCCAAGACATCTACTCCATATGAATGCATACCCACCGCCCTATTCACTGAATCCCTTGGTGGAATCAACTTCACGTGACTGGTTCGATGACAGTCGGGATTATAGCCAGTATTATTTTCCGTAATGATAACAAAATTATCACAACTCACCATCGATGCGCCAGATGTTTAGATAATGATAAAAACTTGTTCGAACATCTGGACGTAGCACCGAAATTGAATTCTTAGATTTGTATAACAAATCGATATAGCCGCAATCGGCACTATAGGTACTGACAGTTTCAAAACGATCGCCGCTAAGTACTCTAATGACCGACTCGCTATTTTTCCTCACGCTCGCCGCCAAAGATGTGGCGGACTCATCGGGGACCCAGCCCACTGATCCAATCAAGCCTCCACAGGCGTCGTTCACCGTTTCATCTGATAATGTCTGTTGTAGCTGTTTACCGGTGATCGCCACCCCCGGTGGCGGCGAGCACCGGTAAGAGACTACAACAGACATTATGAGACGTCGTATATACGGGTCGACAGAAGTCCTGATAGATATTCGCCGGGTACGGTGGAGGCTAATTCTATCAACAGTTCTGTCGACCCGTATACCTCGGCCACTCGTCAGAACGACCCCTGATAATGTCTGTTGTAGTCTCTTACCGGTGCTCGCCGCCACCGGGGGTGGCGATCACCGGTAAACAGCTACAACAGACATTATAAGTTCGTGGAGGAATTCGCCAACCCGGGGTGGCGAATCTCTCCATCGAGTCACAGCCGACAGTATCAGTTACCGCCGCTCTGAACCGATCGATGTCAGCTCGCGTTAGATAAGTATCCACTTCTGGTTGGAGCCGACCGAAGTCACTTACATATACGGGTCGACAGAAGTCCTGATAGATATTCGCCGGGTACGGTGGAGGCTAATTCTATCAACAGTTCTGTCGACCCGTATACTCAACCGACGGCTGACCTCCACGGGCGACGAACAGTAACTCAAGTTAGACCCGGCCATGCTCGCTTCCACGATACTCACTCAAAAACAGTGTATCACACGTAGTTAACAACATATTGATGTTAGAGCGTCTGACACATACGCGCCCTCAGGAGGGCGCAGTAAAAAGGGGGGTCCTTAGGAATCTGATACTGATTTTCTGGCAGTACAGACTCTCTTACCCGCACTCATATAGCGAACCCCCCTTTCTCCAGCGCTCTCGCGCCCTGCATCCACCACTCCGCTCATGATGGTATACGTAAGTGATTTCGAACGAGTGACACAGACAGAGGATTCACTCACCGCTCGCTTCGCTCGCGGTTCGTTCATCCTGACCGCCACGAAGGGGCGTGATCTACCACTCGCGCTCTGGCGGGCCGTCCGGCCCGCCGCCGCGCTCGCTCGTCATTCTGGGTGTACAGAGGGGCGCGTCAGCGACGCGCCCCAGACACATCGGAGGCTTCCTTCAGGAATTGCGAGCGACCGGAGGGAGCGAGCAATTCGCGCGTTGTATATATCACTCCGATAGTGATGATCTGCTTAGGTGATTTTCCGGTGAGTGACACATAGCGAGCGTGAATCTAGCAGAGCGGCAGATACAATCGTTCTATACACCCGGACGTGATTTGCTTGAGCCGTGCCGTCACAAACCCAGGGTATCACGAGCCGAACGTATTGATCTGGTGTCGTGGCGCTTAACAGAGTCACGTCCGGGTGTATATCAACTTCGGTGTCACCCGGCAAGACAGTTTTAATCAGGCATGGGCTCAACTGACTGTGCGACGCAACCGACGTCAGCACGGCCCGCGTCCGCTGCTTGGGGCTGACCCCCGGCGACACTCTTCGCTCGATCCTCGGTGATCTCGGGCATGACCCGCCCGGAAACCAGCCCGTCGATGAACTGCGTTGGATCCTCCAGGACACCATCGATGGGCCACTCGTCGTCGTGCTCGACGAAGCAGACGGGATCGCGAAGAACGATGCGCTCGATCACTTGGTTCGGATTCGCCAGCTCGCACTCGTCGTGATCACGCACGAGCCCGAGCGGTGGTTGTCAGATGTACCCGGTCCCGTCCGCGACAGGCTTGTCGGGAAGGGATCGACTCGACTCCGCCTCGAGCGCTACGGGACTCGGGAACTCACGGACATCCTCGAGCGCCGGGCCGATCTCGGGCTGCGACCCGAGAGTGTTCGTCGCGAGCAACTCCGGGCGATTGCCGGCGAATCTGTAGGGGTCGCTCGGGATGCGATCCAGACGCTCCGGGCGGCTGCAGAGAACGCCGAGGAGCGCGGCCACGGTCGTATTCTGGATGACGATGTCGAGGACGCCTACGAGCGCGCCCGACACCGGATCCGAGAAGCCAATCTCCGATCGCTCCCGTACCACCATCAGGTCCTGTACGCGCTCGTCCAGGAGGCCGGGTCGATTCCGGGGGCAGACCTGCACGCGCGGTACGATGCCGTCGCCGATGATGTGTATCGAGACACCCGATGGACGCCGATCGGACGACGCGCGCGACGGAATGAACTCAGAAAGCTCACGGAGTATGATCTAATCGAGATCGAGGGCGATGGCTCCGGGCGATCGTAGTAGTTGGCCGCCCCGCCAGCCCGAATCCGATCCCGAAGATCGTTGATTCGCTCCCGTTTACTCATCCGTGCCACAGTACTACAGTCAGACAAGATTTAACCATTTGGCTAGAATCCCGGCCTAGGCTGTTAACTTTTACTCCAGATATAATTATAAACATCTTGATGAAACGAGAGAACCGCGGAATCCAGTTCTACCGTGCGGTTCGATGAAAAAACGCGCCGGGGGTTCCGGAGCCGATCAGACGCGCCGTCGCGCGAACAGAAGCACCGCGATCAGCGCGGCCAGGGCGACCCCGATCCCGAATCCGGGCGCGTCCCCGGAGATAGTGTCGGAGCGCTCGGTGACGTTGACGGTCACCGTCGTCGTGCTCGTCGCGCCGTCGTCGTCAGTCACGCGGAGTCCGATGGTCTGCTCGCCGGTGGCGTCAAACGAGACACTCGCCGTCGGCCCGGTCGCGTCGTCGTACTGTCCGTCACCATCGAGGTCCCACTCGTAGGACGCGATGCTCCCGTCAGAGTCGGTGCTTGCCGTGCCGTCGAGCGTGACAGTTTCGTTCACCTCCACTGTGTCGACGCCCGTTGAGAACGAGGCCGTCGGCGGCGCGTTGAGGTTGATCTGAGCGGTCGGGAAGCTGTCACCGACCCGGACGCCGTGCGTGTAGCTTCCAGCAGCCACCCCACTGGTGGGCACCTCGAAAGTCACCTGTGTCGAGTTGCCCCCGCCGAGCGTGACCGTTTGGTTGGCGAGAACGTTACCGCCGAAGACGAACTCGACGGTAGTATTACCCTCTATATCGTTGACGTTGGAGACCGTCGCGCTCACGGTGATCGTATCACCCGGCACGGCCGTTCCGGGCGCCGAGAGGTTCGACACCTCGAACGTCGCCGACTCTTGAATGCTAATGTTGGCGAACCGGCTGTCGTTGGTGACTTGGATCCCGTGCTCGTAGGTGCCCAGTTCGACGCCATCAGTCGACACCGGGAAGCTCACTTGCGTCGAGTTGCCGCCATCGAGCGTGACAGTCTGGCTGAGGAGGACAGTGCCGTTGAAGACGAACTCGGCGGTAGTCGTACCCCCCAGATCACCGACGTTGGAAATCGTCGCGCTCACCGTGACGTTCTCGCCCGGTACGGCCGCTTCGGGCGCCGAGAGGTCCGACACCTCGAACGTCGCGGGCTGCTGGATAGTGATGTTAGCGAACTGGCTGTCGTTCCCGGCCTGCACGCCGTGCTCGTACATGCCCGGAGCAACACCAGCGGTGGGCACCGCGAAGCTCACCTGCGTCGAGTTGCCGGCGCCGAGCGCGACGGTCTGGTTGAGAAGGACGTTACCGCCGAACACGAACTCGGCGTCCGTAGTACCCTCAACATCGCCGACGTTACTCACAGTTGCATTCACCGTGATCGTGTCGCCAGCCGTCGCGTTCGGTGGCGCCGAGAGGTTCGACACCTCGAACGTCGCGGGCTGCTGGATGGTGATGTTGGCGAACTGGCCGCTGGTTCCGGCCTGCACGCCGTGCTCGTACGTGCCCGGAGCAACACCAGCGGTGGGCACCGCGAAGCTCACCTGCGTCGAGTTGCCGGCGCCGAGCGCGACGGTCTGGTTGAGAAGGACGTTACCGCCGAACACGAACTCGGCGTCCGTAGTACCCTCAACATCGCCGACGTTACTCACAGTTGCATTCACCGTGATCGTCTCGCCCGCGGTCGCGTTCGGTGGCGCCGACAGCCCCGACACCGAGAAGTTCGCCGTCCCCGGCGCGACGACGGTGAGTGTCTTTCTTACCGTGTCGGTCGCGCTATCGTTGTCGGTCACCCGGAGGCCCACGGTCTTGTTGCCCGGCGAGTCGAAGGTGGTGAACTGCTCGATGGCCATGTTTCCGTCGCCGTACTGGCCGTCACCATCGAGATCCCACTCGTATGAGGTGATGGATCCATCGGGGTCGGAACTCGCGGCCCCGAGCAACACGACGTTCTCACCGACTGTCGGTTCGGTGGGGTCGATCGTGAAGTTGGCCGTCGGGGGCTGGTTCGCCGCCGCTGGGCTCCCGACGGTGAGCGTTGCGTCGTTAGTGTCGGTGACGGTGTAGTCGATGCCCCTCTCGTCACCGAGCGCGCTTACTGACAGGTTCAGCCCGGTGGTGCCGTCGGCCAGCCCCTCGACGGTGATGGACGCGATGGTCACCGTCCCCGTGTCGGCGGTGTCCATCAGTCCGGCGTCGATGCTCACCGAGGAGTTGTCACTCGCGCGGGACACGTCCGAGAGGCCGGGACCCCCGGCGAGTTGGACATCCGTGATCTCCGCCACCGACGAATCGGTGAGTGACACCTCCGTCGTGTGGGCTCCGACACCGCCGTCGGCGCTCTCGACGACGACATCGAACGTCGTCGTGTTCGAGACGTCCACCTGTGTGGAGTCGGGGGATAGACTCACCGCCGTCTG
>JBDGQL010000044.1:0-31779 GCA_042219105.1 Karumarchaeum halophilus (SeqCode)
GTAATAAATCCACACCACGGCGGAACCACTACCGGGGATTGCGATATACGGGTCGACAGTATACTGTCGGACAGAGACATTGGTAATCGAACCCCCAGGACGGGGGGCCTTCGAATTATCAATACTTCTGTCCGACAGTATATCAGGTCACGCCAAAGGGGCTCGTTCCCTCGCGCCACTGCCACCCCGGCAGGCGAGTCTGGAACCCCGCCGCGAGGGCGGCATCGCGGTCGTCCGCGCCCGCCGGCTCGTCGTCGCCCCCGTTGGCCATCACGTCGGCGTAGTGAAACGTCGCCTCGGCGAGGAGGGCAAGTGGTTCCCGTCCGGCGATGGTGGCCGCGAGCCGTCGCCCGAGATACTCATCGACCACGAAGCCGGGGTAGTCGTCCGTCACGTCGAGGTCACGGAGGAGCGCGGAGAACGCGGCGACGTTCACTGCGACGTCGCCCTCTGCGAACACGGCGTCGACCGCGGTGTGGTACTGCCCCATCGTGACCGAATCGACCGGCGTCTCGAACGCCTCGCCGAGCGTGCTGCGAACGTCGTTGATCAACGGGACGACGACGTCCGCCCGGGCCTCGATCCGGTCGCGCTCTGCGTCGACGGTTTCCGGAGTCACGTGCATATACGGGTCGACAGAAGTCCTGATACATATTCGCCGGGTACGGTGGGGGCTAATTCTATCAACAGTTCTGTCGACCCGTATACGGGAGCCTCGATCCACAGGCAAATGAAACGGGCGGACGCCCGGGCTGGGAGCGCCAGCAACTGGTGGGCTTTTCTGCTCTCGACGCCAACGACCCATCGTGAAGGAGTACGAGCGAAAACAGCTCCTCGAACGGCTCGACCGGGCGGGGTCGACGGTCGGCGTGGACATCCCGGAGCGCATCACCGTCCAGGGCGAACCGGTCGATCTCAGGGAGTTCGTCTTCGAGATCAAGCGCCGGGAGTCGATCCCGCCTGGCGAGCGCGAGCGCGTCGAGGAGGCCAAGTCCAACCTCCGGCGGGAGCGCCTGCAGCGGCGCCAGCGCATCGAAGAGGGCGGGATGAGCTACGAGGAGGCCGAGACGGTCGTCGAGTCGATCCTCGGGATCGACCGGGCGCTCAACGGGCTGGAGAGCCTCGGACCGACCAACCTGGAAGCGGAAGCTCGCCAGAAGGAGGTTGCCGACCGCAAGCGCTGGATGTCGTTCCTGAAGCAGGTGCTCGGCCACGAGGACGGTCCCGACAGGAGGGCGGGACCGTGAGCGGGAGCGACAGGCAGCGCGCGGGCACGAACGACGCCGTCGCCGCCCTGTTCGAGGAGTACGCCGACCGCCTAGAGGCTCAGGGCGACGACTACCGCCCCCGGAGTTACCGCCGCGCGGCCGAGAACATCCGGGAGTACCCCGAGTCGGTCGAGACACTCGCCGCCGAGGGGGAGAACGCGATCAAGTCGATCGAGGGCGTCGGTGACTCTATCGCCGGGAAGATCGCCGAGTACGTCCGGACGGGCACGATCGAGCGCGTCGAGGAAGCCCGCGAGGAACTCCCCGTCGACATGGAGGCGCTCACGCGCGTCGAGGGCGTCGGCCCCAAGACGGTCGGCGACCTCCACCGCGAACTCGAGATTGCGGACCTCGACGACCTCGAGGCCGCGGCCCGGGAAGGCAAGATCCGGGAACTCGACGGCTACGGGACGAAAACCGAGGCGAACATTCTCGAGAACCTCGAGTTCGCACGGGAATCGGGAGAGCGCGCGCTCCTGGGAGAGGCCCGGCCGGTCGCCGAAGGCGTGCTCGCACACCTCCGGGCGTGTGATGCGGTGGTACGGTGTGAGGTCGCCGGATCCCTGCGTCGGTGGCGGGAGACGGTCGGCGACGTGGACGTTCTCGCGGTTGGGATGGACCACGAGGCCGCCGTGGAGCACCTCCTCGAGTGGGAGGGCGTCCGCGAGACGATCGAAGCCGGGTCGACGAAGGCGAGCGTCAGGGCTGGGGGTTCGACCGACAGTAACCGCCTCACGCCGGAGACCGATCGGGGGATTCGCGTCGACGTCCGGGTCGTCGATCCCGACGAGTGGGGCAGCGCGCTCCAGTACTTCACCGGATCGAAGGAGCACAACGTCCGCCTGCGAACACACGCCATCGAGCGCGACCTGAAGATCAACGAGTACGGCGTGTTTGACGTTTCGGACGTCGCGGCGGAAGAGGACGGACAGCGCGCCGGCGTCCATCTCGCCGGGGAAACCGAGGCGGACGTGTACGAGGCGCTCGGTCTCGATTCGATCCCGCCGGAACTCCGTGAGGGCGACGGCGAGATCGAGGCCGCCCTCGACGGTGAACTGCCGGACCTGATCGAGGCCGAGGAGATACGGGGTGACCTCCACACCCACACGGAGTGGTCCGACGGCGGGAACACCATCGAAGAGATGATCGAGGGCGCGGCCGCGTTCGGCCACGAGTATCTCGCGATCACGGACCACGCGACCGGTCCTGGCGTCGTCGGCGGGATGGGTCTCGACGATAGCGAGATCCACGACCAGATCGACGCGATCGGGGCCGCGGCGGCCGAGGCCGAGATCGACGTCTTCGCGGGGATCGAGGCGAACATTGACGCCGATGGCGGCGTATCGGTCGGCAAGGACGCTCTGTCGGCGCTCGACCTCGTTGTGGCCTCGCCACACGCGGGGCTGTCCGGCGATGGCACCGATCGGATCGTCGGGGCGATCGAACACCGCGAAGTGGACGTCATTGGCCACCCCTCCGGACGGATAATCAACGCACGGCCGGGGATCGATCTCGACGTGCCCGCGATCGCGGAGGCCGCAGCCCGGACCGACACGGCACTGGAGGTGAACGCCAACCCCAGCCGGCTCGATCTGTGGAGTGAGGCAGTCCGGGTCGCCGTCGAGGCCGGCGCGCCGATCGTCATCGACACGGACGCCCACACGCCCGCAGAGTACGACCTCCTCGAGTACGGCGTCCACACGGCGCGCCGGGGCTGGGCAGAGACGGCGGACGTGTTGAACGCGCGGGACGCCGACGGCCTCCAGTCGTTTCTCGAGTGAGACGATCATCCTAACCGTGCGCTTTCTGCTCGACGTCATGCTCGGAAAGCTCGCGACGTACCTCAGGATGTGTGGCCACGACGCGGCGTACGCCCTCGATCGTGGGGGCGCGAACGACGCCGGAAACGGTGATGAGACAGGAAACGACGGCGGAGGGGGCGGTGGTGGAATCGAGGACGACGACGCGCTCCTCGCGCTCGTCCGGGGGGAAGGTCGCCGGTTGGTGACTCGCGACGCGGATCTCGCGGGCCGGGCCAACGACGCGATTCTCCTCTCGGCGATGGATATTGACGGGCAGCTCCGTGAACTCCATGCAGCCGGCGTCGACCTCTCGCTCGACCGTCCAGAGCGGTGCAGTCGCTGCAACGGTCGGGTCGATCGCGTCGAGAGTGGCAAGACGCCGGAGTACGCACCGGACGTTGACGCACGGCGCGTCTGGCGGTGCCGGGCGTGTGGACAGCACTACTGGAAGGGGAGCCACTGGGAGGACGTCCGAGAGCGTCTGCGAGACGTGTGACCGCGCGGAGATTAGGCGGCTGCCGCGAGGTCAGTCCGTAACTCCTCGAGGAAGCGCTCGGCGTGCTCGACGTGTGGCAGGAGGCGCGCGTTGTCGAAGACGAGAAGACGCGCATCGGCGGACTCCGCGAGGTCGCGGCCGTAAGACAGTGGCGTGATCTCGGCTTCGCGACCCCAGACGATCGTGATCGGGGCCTCACAGGCCGCGAGCGTCGCGCCGAGGTCGGTTGCCGGGTCGAGGTATCCGCTCACGAACGACGCCGGCGCGAAGCGCGCGCCGGGCTGGTGGGCCGACCGCCACTGGTAGTCGACGCGATCGGGATCGATCGCTCCGGGATCGAAGTAGGAGTGGTCGGCACCGAAGTACCGGATCGAGGGCTTGCTCCCGATCAGGTTGAACAGCGCCGTCCCGAGAAGCGGGCTCCGAAGCAACGATCGAACTTTCGGTCGCCTGACTCCGGTCGTCGTCGCAGTCGGACAGACGAGGACGAGTTTCGAGAACACACCCGTCTCGCGAGCCGCGATCGCCGCGTAGGAGCCCGACAGCGAGGAGGCGACACAGATCGCTCCCGGGGTGACGTCATCGGCGAACTCCCGGACGAAGTCGGTGTAGCGTTCGGCATCGTAATCGATCGGCGGACGATCCGACCGTCCGAAGCCGGGAAAGTCCGGCGCGACGACGTGGTACTCCCGGGCGAGACCCGCGACGATCGGCTCGAACTCGTGGCTCGTCCCCGCGGCGTTCATGCTGTGGAGGAGAAGAACGGTTCGATCGCTGGAATCACCGAGTTCCGTGTAGGCGATGTCCATACCCCGCCAGCGGTAGGTGTGTTCGGTGCCGGGAAGCGGCGGAGGAAGGTCACCCGCCTGCCGGGAGAGAAGAGCGTTTCCGGCTGCAGTCGCTCCGACCGCACCACCGACAGCTGCGAGCGTTCTGCGGATGTCCATGCACTGATTTTGGCGTCTGTGCGTATATATTGTCCGACGGTAGTTTTTTATCAGGGCGTCAAAATCAATTGTTGAATGAGTCGAACAGGGCAACAGTCAGAGGAGCCCCGGGCGGTGATCCACAAGCGGATTCTCAACGTGGCGGACGAGATGCCGGATGCGTCACTCGAGGAGGTCGCCGAGGAGGTGAGCGGGGCCTCAGCCGAACTCGTCGACAGAGTGCTCGCGGAGTACGGTGATCCGGGCGACGAACCGTCGGACGAACCGGTCGATGGGGACGGCGGAGACGCCGAGCCAACCGACTCAGCCGACGGAGACGATATGGACGGCCCCCGATCGGACCTCCCGGAACTATCAAAAGAACAGTGGGAAACGCTGGAGGTGATCGCCCGGAAGCCGGACGCGACACAGCGCGAAATCGCCGCGGAACTCGACGTCACGGCGGCAACAGTAAGCCGATGGGTCAACGACATCCCCGGGTTCGACTGGAGCAACCGGGAATCCTTTGCTACGAGAGTTCTCGACGACGGTCCTGTCGACACTGCTGATTCGGAGGGGGATACGGACGAAATTGCCGACTCTGATGACTCTCCGGACGCCACACCGGCCCCGACCGACAGCAGCGCCGACGCGGTCACCGGGGGGGTGGTGGTAGAAATGAACGGAAACGCCGAGAACGGTCGAACCGGGGGAAACACCGCGAGCGAGGGTGACGGTGCAAGCGAGATCGCCGATCTTCGTCGGCGCGTCGTTGCCCTCGAGGATCGGCTCGCGGAGGATCGGCCCGAGAAGGAGTCCGGTAACGCGGCGACCGGAGCGGTCGACGGAGACTGCGACGACGCGGGTTTCGACCGGATCGACACTGAACTCCTGCACAAGGTCGTCAACGCCTGCATGTCCTCCGAGCACATGACCGAGGAAGAGGAGATCCGACTGCTCGATCACCTGCGTGACTGACGGGGCTTGTCAATACTTCTGTCGACCCGTATATTACCATTCCTCCGTCTCGAGACAGTCCTCGATGGGCGCGAGCAGGTCGTCCACCACGGCGTACGGGTCCGTCTCGCGGCGGTGGACAGCGTCGACCAGTTCGTCGAACCCCCCAGCCGCTTCGATCTCCCGTTCGGCCATCCCGTGAAGATCGTCCCGCAGCAGCGTACGGATTGTCTCGGCGTGGCGGGCCCGCGCCTTCTTCGAGTCGAGCCCCGACTCCGCGAGGAACTGCCCGTGCTCGTCAATGACACCGAGGAGGTCCTCGACGCCCTCGCCCTCGGTCGCGACGGTCTCGACGATCGGCGGTGTCCAGGCTGCGCCGGAGTCGGCGTCCGCGATCCGGTGGCTCCCGGCCTCGCTACCCAGGTCGACCATCTCCCGGAGGTCGGCGACGAGCCGGTCCACGCCCGCGAGGTCCGCCTTGTTGACGACGAGCACGTCGGCGATCTCGAGAATGCCGGCCTTCAGCGTCTGGACCGCATCGCCGCTGCCGGGGTGGAGAAGCACACAGATCGTGTCGGCGGTCCGCACGACGTCGACCTCGTTCTGGCCGGCGCCGACCGTCTCGACGATGACGCGATCCTTGCCGAACGCATCGAGCGCGGTGATCGCGTCGGCGGTCGCCCCCGACAGCCCGCCGAGGGTTCCGCGGGCACTCATCGAGCGCACGAACACCCCCATGTCGCCGGCGCTCGCGCCCATCCGGACGCGGTCGCCCAGCACCGCGCCGCCGGTGAACGGCGACGTAGGATCGATCGCGATTACGCCGACCGTCTCGCCGCGCTCCCGATAGGCGCTCGCGAGTCTGTCGACGAGCGTCGACTTGCCGGCACCGGGGCTCCCCGTGACGCCGACGATGGTGGCTGAGCCCGCATGGCCGTGCAGGGTCGAAACGAGGCCACGGTACCCCGGCTCGCGGTTCTCGATGACCGTGAGCGCGCGCGCCAGGGCGGCGTGGTCGCCAGCCAGGAGATCCCGGGCTAATCCGTTGGTGTCCGGACCCGTCTTCGGCCCTTCCCGGTCGCCCTCACTCATCTGTCGCGTGCGTGCTCACGAACGAAGGCGATCGTCTCCTCGATGGGCGTGCCCGGCCCGAACACCTCCGCGACGCCAGCGTTCTTCAGATCCGCCTCGTCCTCGGTCGGGATCGTTCCGCCGACGAGCACGAGGGTGTCCTCGAAGGCGCCGTACTCCCGGAGGCCGTCGACGATCTTCGGTACGAGGGTGTTGTGTGCACCCGAGAGGATCGAGACTCCCAGAACGTCCACGTCCTCCTGGACGGCGGCGCCGACGATCTCCCCGGGCGTGTTGTGCAGTCCCGAGTAGATCACCTCGAAGCCGGCGTCACGGAACGCCCGCGAGATCACGTGTGCCCCCCGGTCGTGGCCGTCGAGTCCGACCTTTGCGATGAGACACCGGATTGGCCGGGCGTCGTCCCGGCTGTCGTTTTGGACGCTCACGGCGGGTACCTCCATAGGGGGAACGGACGACGTGGGCAAGGCTGCATCACGCGCCAGTTCGTCGTCCCGACGTTTCACACTGTCGGGCGCAGTCATCATCAGAGGCCGCTGGGGCGAAGTCGCGCGACGATCTCCCGGTCACCGCGGCCGAGGTCGTACACCAGCCTGGCGGATTGATCGTCGCGCACGTCGAACACGATCTCGTCGCCCTCGACGATCAGGCGTGACATCCCTCTCGTCAGTTGCTCGCGTTCGTAGCTGTCGACGGTGAGCACGAGGTTTTCCGTCTTGATGGGTTCGCCGCCCTTGTGGACAATCTTGGCGTGTGTCTTGTTGACGCGCTCAAGACTGAGGTCGGCGTCGGGCATCTGGTCTTCGGACGATCCGACGGTGAATCCGACCGCGATGAAACCGAGGGCGACCACGATGGCCACGACGAGGCCCACTCCGACGAGGGTGAGGACTCGGTCGCCCCCCAGTTCATCACTCATCGTGTTTCGGTAGGTCGCCGACCGATAAAAGCACGGCGTCCTGACGCTGGCGGCGAGTGATCGGTGCCGAGCCGCGATACGGGTCGACAGAAGTCCTGATAGATGCCCGAAAGCCAAGACACATTATCGTCTCGTCGCAAGCGCGGAGTATGGCAACAGCGAGCCTGCGCGATCGGGCGCGAGCCAGGCCACGGACCGTGACGGCGGTCGTGTCCGTCGTCGGCTACGTGCTCGTGATCGGTGCCTTCGCGGGGCTCATACCCTTCCCGGAGATTGCGGAGGACACGGTGAACCTGCTTGCGGACGCGATCGCCGTCGTCAACACCGTCGCGCTCGGGTTTCTCCTTTTGGGTGTGTGGTTCATCAGACACGGCGAGGTCCGCAAACACCGTGCCGCGATGCTGACGGCGTTTAGCCTGATACTGCTTTTTCTCGTCCTGTACCTCACGAAGGTCGGCGGCGGCTTCGAAAAGAGCATCGTCATCGAGGAGGGGCAGTTCCTCGCCGCCTACAGCGAGGTAGTCAGACCGGTGTACCTCGGCATGCTCGCGATTCACATCCTTCTGTCGATCATCTCTGTCCCCGTCGTCCTGCACGCGGTCGTGCTCGGACTCACCCACACGCCGAACGAACTCCGGGAGACGATCCACCCGACGGTGGGTCGGATCGCCGTCACCGCCTGGACGCTCTCGCTCGCCCTCGGCGTGATCACGTACTTCCTGCTGAATCACGTCTACTCTTGGGAGGTCTCAGAGCGGGCGGCTCTGTTCCTTCTGGCCGGGGTGCCCGGCGCCCGTGAGATCGAGCGTCCGGACGATTGATCGACGGCGGCGGATCGCGACCGTCAGTCACGCCACGGAAGAGTGTTCACTCCGAGTGCGAAGGCGACGACCGCGAGGACAGCGAGGATGGCCATGCTCGCACCGACGCCGCCGCCGGTAAGGGCGCTTCTGGTGGCCCGCGCGAAGTACGTGAGCGGCGACAGCGCCACGAGCGGGCGAAACCACTCGGGGAGGGTCGTCGGCGGGACGAACGTCTCCGAGAGGAAAATGAGGGGCAACCCGATCCCGTTGCTCGCCGCGATGGCGCCGTCCTGTGAGTCCGCGATGCTCCCCAGTAGCGCGCCGACCCCACAGAACAGGACGATCCCCAGACCGATCGCGGGCAGGAGAGCGACCGAGAGGCCAATCGCGGCGTCGGTGAGAACAGCAAGCAGCGCCAGCACGAGCGCGCTCGCGGCACCCACGAGAGCGGCGTTGACGAGCGTCTCCGCGGCCAGCCACTCCGCCGGGGCGAGCGGCGTCGTCGCCAGCTTCTCGAATCTGCTCCCCTCGCGGTGGCGCGCGACCGCCGAACTCACCCGCGACAGTGGGGTGAACAGGACGACGACGGCCAGGTAGCCGGGGACGTAGTAGACGGGGTCCTCGCTGAACAGCCCGCCAGCCTGCGAACCCACGAGCGCGCCGAAGATGACGATCAGGATCGCCGGGAAGAAGAAGGTGAAGAAGACGGCGGTTCGCCGGCGGACGAACCCCTTCCAGGCAGCGCGAGCCGCGGCCACGGTGCGACCGGGGCGCGTCACGCTCCGTCACCACCGTCGATGGGCATCTCACCGGCAGAGCGCGGAGCTTCACCGGTCAGCGCGAGGTACGCCGTCTCCAGATCCGATTCGCTCCAGGAGAGGGTGTCGTACGAGATGTCGGCGGTGGCCAGCGCGTCGACCACGTCGCCGATCTCCTCCGGTCGGAGGTTACGGATCACGAGCCCCCGGTCGGTCGGGTCCGCGTCGTATCCGGGAACGGACTCGGCGTCAGTGCCGACGAGCAGGCGGGTATCGCCGCCGTGATCGGCGACCAGTCCCCCTGGCGTGTCCAGGGCAGCGAGTTCGCCTTCCGCGAGCACGCCCACCCGGTCCGCGAGACGTTCGACCTCGTCCATGTAGTGGGTCGTGAGAAACACGGTCGTCCCGGCGGCGGCGAGGTCCTCGATCAGACTGTGGACTGCGCGCCGACCGGCCGGATCGATCCCGGTCGTCGGCTCGTCGAGAAAGAGGACATCGGGGTCGTTCACTAGCGCCGTCGCCAGGAGGGTGCGGCGCTTCTCCCCGCCCGAGAGATCCGCGTAGCGCGTCCTCGCGGCGTCGGCGACGCCGACGTCATCGAGCACCGCATCGGCCGCCCGGGCGTCGTCGTACAGACCGGCGTAGTAGGAAACGAGTTCACGGGCGGTCAGGCGGTCGGGTGGACCGAAGTCCTGTGGCAGGAGGCCGACTCTGTCTTTCGCGACCGACCGCGGCGGGGAGTCAAGCAACGTGGCCTCACCGGCATCGGGAGCCGTCGTTCCCGTCAGACAGCGCACGAGCGTGGTCTTGCCGGCTCCGTTGGGGCCGACGAGTGCAAACACCTCGCCGGGGTCGATCGACAGGGAGACGCCCGCGAGCGCCCGAGTGCCGTCGTACGCCTTCCGGAGCTCCGCGGCCGCGATCGCGGTCATACGAACGGTATCTCTCGCCGGCGCTAAAACGGTTCGATTATCGATCCTTCCGTCCGACAGCGTATCAGAACCAGCCGGCGATCCGATCGAACGGTCGCCACAAAAGCAGGGCCACCGCGGAGAGAAACACGAGCGTCGAGGCCGTGTAGGGTTCCTCAGAGGCGAAGACGACCACTGCGGCGGAGCTACCGAACGCCCCTGCAAGAGCCGTCCCGAGCACCGGCCACGTACAGGAAACACACGAAAACAGGCCGACGGCCCCGGCCCACACCGACCCGGCCGTTTCGAGCACCGTCACGTACACGAGGTACGCGAGGGTCGCGTACCCGAGCACTTTGTACGGGGTGATCGCGACCCCCAGGACGTCTCCGGAAACGAGCAGGGTCGGCCCCCACCCGGGCGGAAGCGGCCAGGCGACGCTGAGTCCGAACGCGTGGCTGTGGCCGTGAATCGCGTGGATCTGGATCAGACCACCCACGTACGCGAGCACGAGGAAGTATCCGACGCCGAGAACCCCTCCGAGCAAGCGATACCGCCGCATCGCGTCCGGCGTGTCAGTGACCCATAGCGCGAACAGCGAGGCGTTGATCCAGACGAGCGGGTACACCAGCACCATCGGGTCGGTGATCCGAACCGGCTCGTACAGGACGTACCAGCCGACGACGACCGTCTCGATCCAGAGAACCGCTGCTGCCAGGCCGAGCGACCGGGCGGACGGAAGCCGCGTTCTCGAGAGGTTGAGCGTGCTCATGATCACACGGCCAGGGCGTCGACGACGATGGCGAGCAGCAGGGCGCCGAGATAGGCGTTCGAGGCATGGAACGCCCGGAACGCCGCCCGTTCGCCGGGATTGCGGTGCAGTTTCAGGACCATCCACAGGAACACGGTGCCGAGGGCGACGCTCGTCCCCGAGTAGAGGGGGCCGAGTCCGGACACCGCCGCCAGCGCGGCGGCCGCGATCAGCGTCGCACCCAGGTACAGGAGGATGTGTTTCCGTGTCGTTGCCTCACCCCGGACGACCGGCATCATCGGGAACCCGCCGCGCTCGTAGTCCTCCTTGTACGCCAGCGCGAGGTTGTAGAAGTGAGCGGGCGTCCACAGAAAGATCACGGCCGCGAGCAACAGGGCGGCGGGGCCGACCGTGTTCGTCGCAGCCGCGGCACCGATCGCGGCTGGGAACGATCCCGCGAGTCCGCCGATCACTGTGTTCTGGACGGTGTTTGGCTTCAGAATGAGCGTGTACACCACGCTGTAGTAGGCGATGGCTGCCGCGCCCAGCACTGCCGCGAAACCGTTGATCGAGAGGAACGTCGCGACCGATCCAATCGCGAGGACGATGCCAAAGAGGACGGCGTTTCGGACGCCCACCTGGTCAGTTGCGAGCGGTCGATCCGCGGTTCGCTGCATCCGGCGGTCGACGTCGCGTTCGAGAACGTGGTTGAACGTGCCGCTCGCGCCGATGGCGAGGACGCCGCCGGTCAGCGTCAACACCACCGTCCGGAAGCCGAGGTCCTGCCCGGCGGAAAGCGCCATTCCGGCGGCAGCCACGAGGCAGAGAAGCCACATCAGGCGCGGCTTCGTCAGGCTGACGTACGCCCGGACGGTCCCGATCAGCCTCCCGCGAGCCGTCGTCGGTGGCTCGTAGGGCTCTCCGTCGACGGCGTCAACCGGTTCGGTTGCGCCGTCGGGGGTCGAAGCCGGGTCGTCAGGGTTCGAGTCCAGATCTTCGCCCGGTTCGTCGGCGTCGTCGCCTTCGAGCAACCAGGCCAGCGAGAGGAGGAATCCGCCGAAGATGCCCACGCCAGCGGCGAGATGTATCGCCGACAGTGTCGTCGATGGGCCCTGTGTCACGGTGAGGGCACCGAGGGCAACCTGGACGGGGTACAGAAGGAGGGCAATGGCGAGCGCGCTTCGTACGCGACGGTCCTCGGAACTCCGGATACCGGCCACGCCGGCCGCGAGAACGAGACCGCCGACGATCAGCGCGATGACACGGTGTGACCATGCGATGAGCTGGTCCGTCTCGCCGCCGGGAAGCAGCCCCCCGTTGCAGGTCGGCCAGCCCGAACACGCCGCCGTCGCGTCCGCAATGGCAGTCGTCGCCCCGGCCATGATGAGCACGTACACGCCCATGGTGGCCGCCGCGATCAGCGTCGTCGTCCGTGTAGACGCGTCGGCCATCTCTCCACGATACTTGTGTGCCGGCGTATTTCAACGTCTCGCATCGACGACGACGCAATCATTATCAGGGAGGAGGGTTCGTAATAGCTAAGTGGGAAACGCCACTATTCTCTCGAAACAGTGTTCTCGACATTAGTGACGGAAGCCCTGTTCGCCGGGCCGCTGCAGTCGGGCATTATCCCCAGGGGAACGAGAGAAGAGGTGTTCGCCGAGATTTACTGGGTGTTCACCATTCTCGGAACCCTGGTCGGAGCCGTCGTCATCGGGTACATGGTGTACAACGCGTACAAGTACCGCGACGACGGGAGCGAACGGGAGAAGAAGGACCGACCGGAGGTCGGAGAGATTCCCTCCGGGAGCGGCAAGGGACGCAAACTGTTCCTCTCCTTCGCTATCAGCGCGGTGATCGTCATCAGCCTCATCGTCGGGACCTACGGCAGTCTGCTGTACGTGGAAAACGCCGCCGCGGGCAACAACGATGTCAGCGCGGAGGATGGTGACGCAATGGAGGTGATGGCCATCGGATATCGGTTCAATTGGACGTTCGCGTACCCCGGCGGAAACGAAAGTGTCAGGACCGCCAACGGGGTGATAAACAACGTCACACTGTCTGATAACTTGCACGTACCGACGAACCAGCGGGTGCAGTTGAACGTCACCTCACAGGACGTCCACCACAACATCGGGATACCCGAACTCCGAGCGAAGACGGATGCCCTCCCGGGCCAGTACACTCAGACCTGGCTCAACGCGACCGAGTCCGGAGAACGGTATCCGGCGAGATGTTACGAGTTGTGTGGAGCCCAGCACTCCTACATGGTCTCGTACGTCGAAACGATGAAACCGGAGGACTTCCGAGCGTGGTACAACGAACAATCGAGCACGAACGCGAGCGCGGTGGGGATCTGACCAATGACTGACAACGACCCAGTAACCGACGGTGGTACGGCAAACCCGACCGAAAGCCTCCCCGCAGGGGACACTGAAGGGGGCCACGATTTCCCCTCGAAGAGTGAGGTGAAACGGTGGTTCGTCACGACGAATCACAAAGACATCGGCATTCTCTACATGATCACGGGCATGTTCTTCTTCTTCTTCGGGGGCGTGCTTGCTCTTCTCATGCGCCTCCAGCTGTGGGCACCGCGGGCCGCCCAGGAGGGCGTCCTTTCGGCGATGGCGTACAACCAGGCGGTCTCAGCGCACGGCCTGCTCATGGTGTTCTGGTTCATCTCACCGCTTGCCTTCGGCTTCGCGAACTACTTCGTTCCTCTGCAGATCGGGGCGAAGGATCTAGCCTTCCCGCGGTTGAACGCGCTCTCCTACTGGCTGTATCTCTTCTCCGGCATCCTGTTTGCCGTCGCGTTCTTCCAGGGTGGGACGTTCTCCGGCGGATGGACGATGTACGCCCCGCTGAACCTCCCGACGTACACCCCCCAGATCGGGGCAACGACGGTCGTACTCTCTTTGATACTGTTCACTGCCGCGGTGACGCTCGGCTCGGTCAACTTCATCACGACGATGCACCGGATGCGCGCCGAGGGGCTCCGGTTGCGTGACCTGCCGCTGTTCAGTTCCTCGATCCTGCTCACGGTCTGGATGATGCTGTTCGCGTTCGCCGCCTTGCTCGCGGCGCTGATCGTTCTCAGCTCCGATCGCGTGCTCGGGACGACGTACTTTGCCGCCGCGGCCGGGGAAGCGAGCCACGCCGGAGGGGTCCTCTGGACGCACCTGTTCTGGTTCTTCGGCCATCCGGAGGTGTACATCGTCTTCTTCCCGGCGCTCGGCATCATGGCGGAGGTGTTCCAGACGTTCACCGGCAACCGCATCGTCGGCCGAAAGTGGTTCATCGCCTCCATGGCGCTGGTCGCCGTCCAGAGTTTCATCGTCTGGATGCACCACATGTTCCTCACGAGCATCAACCTCCAGATCAAGACGCTGTTCATGGCGACCACCATCGGCATCTCGCTTCCCTTCGACCTGATGGTGTTCGCGCTGATATACACCCTCCTGAAAGGCCGGATCCGGTTTACCACGCCGTTCCTGTTTTCGTTTGGCGCGCTCCTCCTGTTCATCATCGGGGGCATCACCGGCGTGTTCCTCGGTGCAGTGGTCCTCGACTACGAGTTCCGGGGCACGTACTGGGTCGTCGCGCACTTCCACTACGTGATGGTCGGGGGCGCCACCGCGCTGTTTGGCGGCCTGTACTACTGGTTCCCGAAGATCACGGGGAAGATGTACGACAAGTTCCTCGGAAAGGTCCACTTCGCGCTGTACTTCATCGGGTTCAACCTGCTTTACTTCCCGATGTTCCTCGCGTGGGAGACGCCCCGGCGCGTGTTCGATTACAACGCCGCCTTCGAGCCCTGGCACAAACTCTCCACGATCGGCGCGTTCATTCTCGGCGCGTCGTTCCTGTTCATGATCTACAACTTCTACGTGAGCCTCTTTTCGGGCGAGGACGCGGGCGACAACCCCTGGGCGTACTCGACAACCGCCGAGTGGGCGCTCCCTTCGCCGCCACCGCTCGAGAACTACCCGGGAATCCCCAGTTACAGTGGCGGGTCGCTGTCCTTCCGGGATGAGAGCGCCGTCGCTGACGGCGGCGTGGCCACGGGTGGTGGGGCGGCCGCGACCGCAGCGGGTCACACGGAAGGTCACGAAGAGGAGCACGCCGACCACGCGAGCTGGTGGCCGTTCTTCGTTGCCGTCGGCCTGTTCGTGACGATGCTCGGGGTCTCGGGAATCAACCCCGATCCGTCGACGCTCAGTGTCGATCCGACGTACGGTGCGATTGCGGCCGCCGGCGGAGTGACGTTACTGTCGGCGTTCGTCGGGATGGCACGGGAGTCGTTCCACGCGCCCGAACCGGCGATCGCGGAGCGCTGGCCCTTCGAGGGCGTCGAGAACACCAAACTCGGCATGTGGGTGTTCCTCGCCTCGGACGTCGTCCTCTTTGGCGCGTTCATCGGGTCGTACCTGTTCACCCGGGTCGCGTACGGCTGGAATGCCTGGCACCACGACCTCATTCCGGAGGCACACGTTAGTCTCCCGGGCCTGCTCAACACCTACATCCTGCTGACCAGCAGTTTCGCCGTCGTGCTCTCCCTGGTCGCGGCGCGCAAGCGGAGTCGGGCGGGAGTCCTCACCGGCCTGGTCACGACGCTGGTGCTTGGCATCGGCTTTCTCGCCAACAAGGCCATCGAGTGGCTCCACCTGTTCAACCTGCACGGCGGGGAGTTCGCCGAGGGCTGGGGACTGTCGACGAACATCGCTTCCTCGACGTTCTACCTCACCACCGGTCTGCACGGGGCCCACGTCATCATCGGCCTCGTGATCACCATGTGGCTGATCATCCGTGCGTGGAACGGTGCCTACATGGGCGAGGAGGCGAGTCGCCCGATCGAGTACTTCGGGCTGTACTGGCACTTCGTCGACATCGTGTGGCTGTTCCTGTTCCCGCTGTTTTACATCGTGTGAGGTGATCCAGAATGGCTTCAACGAAACTCTACGCGGTGATCTACGTGGCGCTGTTCGTAGTCGCGACGACACAGGTCGGCCTCGAAGAGTTCCTGCGGGATGGGCCAGGGGGGTACTGGCTCGTCTTCGGCGCGATCATGCTCGTGTCTTTCGTGAAGGCGGGCGCCGTCGCCGGTTACTACATGCATCTCCGGGAGGAGCCCCGGGCGGTCAGCTACCTCATGCTGATCGGCCTGTTCGCCGCGCTCGCCCTGACGATCGCGGCGGCGTACTCCATTCTGTAATCCGGGATCGATCCGGGTACGCGCACGTTTTTCGCCGCGTTCCCGAACACCGAAGTGCGCTGACGGCAAGGTCCGGACGTGTCGATCGATCATCGTGGCCCCCGGATCGTCCTCGCGCTCGGTCTGTTGGCCGGCGTCGGGCAGGCACTCACGCTTTCCCGCCTCCAGCCCGACCAGGTCACCCTCGCGACGGACGTCTATTATCGCGCCGCCGAGGCGGCGCTCGCGGGCGGGGAACCCTACTCGGTTTCGCCGCCGGGGCTTGCGGGATATCACTTTCTGTACCCGCCGGTCGTGCTGGGCGCAATGTTGCCCTACGGACGGCTTGATCCGGGGTCCGTCTACGTCGTCCAGACGACAATGAACCTCCTGGCGACCGCCGCCGTCGCCGTCGTCCTCGTGAGAACGGTCGAACGCGGCGGCATCGATCTCGGTCGGGCTGACAAAGTTCTGATCGCGGCCTTCGCGTTCGGGTCGACCGGGGCGGTGACGAACCTTCTCAACGGCCAGGTCAACCCACAGCTCGCGCTGGGCATCGCGGGCGGGGTCGTGCTGGTCGACCGCGGCCGCGAGACGATCGGCGGGGTCGTCCTCGCGGCGGTGGCGACGGTGAAGCTGTTTCCCGCGCTGGTGGGCGCGTGGCTGCTCCGGGTTCGCGCCTGGCGGGCGGTCGCCGCCGCCACCGCCACCGGGATGGGGCTGTTCGCGCTGGGCCTGTTCGCCTTCGGGCCCGATCTGACGGCGGCGTGGATCGCTGACGCCCTCGGTAGCGAGTCCTCCGTCGCTGCCTTCGAGAACGGCCCCAACCCTGCGTCGAACAAGGTGACGATCCGGCGCCAGATCGCGTATCTCGCGCCGTGGGTGCCGACCGACCTCCTCATTCCCGCCGGCGCCGCCATCCTCGCGCCGGTCGTGCTCGCCGCCTACCGGACGGTGGAGACGCTTCGGGACCGGCTGGTCGCGCTGCAGGTGACGCTGCTCGCAATGTTGATCCTCATGCCCTTAGAGCCGTTTTATTTCTCCCTTGCCGTCTTTCCGGGGGTCGCCCTGCTGTATCTGATCGAGGGGCGCTGGCCGCGGCGACTGTACGTCGTCGGGTTCCTGCTCGCGGCCGTGCCCCTGACGATGGATTCCATCGACGTCTGGGTCGAGACGCTCTCGCTGTCGGGGGCGGTCGCTGAGACGATCACCTCGATCGCCCAAACCGGGTTCAGCTTTGCCCTGCCACCGATGTACGGCATCTGGCTCATGTTCGGCGCGTGTATCCTGTTTCAGCACCGGCGGGTTGCGGGGACGCTGGACGGTGGACCACGCGATCAGTAGTGCCAGGGAACGCCCGAGAAATCCGGCTCTCTGCCCTCAAGGAATGCGTCCCGGCCCTCCTGAGCCTCGGCGGTCATGTACGCGAGCCGGGTCGCCTCGCCGGCGAACACCTGCTGGCCGACCATCCCGTCGTCAACGAGATTGAAGGCGTACTTCAGCATGCGGATCGCCGTTGGACTCTTCTTGTTGATCGTCTCGGCCCAGGAGAGCGCGACCTCCTCTAACTCCTCGTGGGGGACGGCCTCGTTCGCCATTCCCATCTCGACGGCCTCGCCGGCGTCGTACTCCTTTCCGAGAAAGAATATTTCGCGGGCCCGCTTCTGGCCGATCTGGCGGGCGAGATACGCCGACCCGAAGCCTCCATCGAAGCTCGCGACGTCGGGGTCGGTCTGCATGAACCGGGCGTGGTCGGCGCTCGCGATCGTGAGGTCACAGACGACGTGGAGGCTGTGGCCGCCGCCGACCGCCCACCCCGGTACCACGGCGATCACGGGCTTTGGCATGAACCGGATGAGCCGCTGGACCTCGAGTATGTGGAGCCGCCCGACTGAGGGAGTCTCCTCGCGCTCGCGTTCGTCTCCGTCTCCGCCGTTTTCGTTCCCGTCCTCGTCGCCGTACTCGTAGCCGGATCCCCCACGGACGGACTGGTCGCCGCCGGCGGAGAAGGCCCAGCCTCCGTCCGCACCGGGGCCGTTCCCGGTTAGCAGCACGCACCCGACGTCCGGCTGCTTGCGGGCGTGATTGAGCGCGGCGTACAGTTCGTCCACGGTCCGGGGGCGGAAGGCATTGCGAACGTCCGGGCGGTCGAAGGCGATCCGGACCGTTCCCGAGTCGACCGCGCGGTGATACGTGACGTCCTCGGACTCCCCGGCGTCGACCGGCGTCCAGCGATCGGCGTCTAGCAACTCGGAAACCATACGCGGGACTCGGTTCCCTCCGGCGTTAAGCTTTCGCGGTCCCGCCGAACGGACGTCCGGGTGTATACGGCGAGCCCGGAGGTAGTTAGCTTCTGCGGTGCAGGGCGCTAATCCCCCTTCCTCAACGAGCACCGGAGTCCGCGCCAGCGGACAAGGAGCGCAGTAGGGAGGGGATACAGCGCCCGTCATCGTTTTTCTTCCCCGCTGTGGCGTGGTTTTATTACGGTGGCTGTCGAAGACAGCACCGTGATGGCGCTACTCATGGCCGCCGCTAAGTACACCGACAAGAAGGTGGGCGACGGCCTCATCCGCTATCACCACCGAGTAGGAGTGGGACACTCCGAATCGACGCCTGTGGAGACTGCGTTCCCTGCGCGGACTGTCGGCGCACGCCGACCGTCCGTGAAAAAGCGTGTCGTGGAATCAGGAAGCCCCACCCTCAGCGAGCGCGTCAGCGCGAGCAGGGTGGGGTAGTTCACGGTCGCACGTCGAATCCGAGTCCAGTGAAAGCCAGCTTCGACCACCCGGAACCGGGGGGAGAATCATGACTATCCGCGCACGCGTCCTCAGAATAGCGACCGCGGCGTCGTTCGTCGGGTTAGTCGTCATGTCGCTGGCGCTCGAGGCCTACAAACCCCCAATCGATACGAACACGGAACTTTACCTCGGCTTTTTCGCGCTGGGTGGCGTCTCCCTGATACTCGGCTGGTTCGCGTTCGCCGACATCCGCCGGTGACATCAGTCGCTCGCCCGGGACCGGTCGAAGGGATGGGGAGGCAAGCGGAGGTCGTCGAGGCCGGGGAGATGTTTGACGTTGTAGACGACGCGCGTGTCCTCGGCGATCGGCGCGCCGACACACGACAGCCGGAACCCGCGCTCGACCATTCCCGTCGGGAGGATGTGGTCGACCGGCTGGTCGAGGTCGCCGGACGCGACCGCGACGGCACAGTTCGCACACGCCCCACCACGACAGGCGAAGGGCCAGGAGTGACCGTCCCGTTCGGCCGCCTCGAGCAGGGATTCGTCGTCCTCGACCGTGACCTGTCCGTAATCGGGCGGGGCCAGGTTTGCGCCCGCGGCCTTCTCAAAGAGATCCGGATCGTCGACTGCCCAGCCGTGATCCGCGAGGACGTCGTAGTTGAGAAACTCGACGGTTCGTTCGTTCGGTTCGTCAGGCTGTGGGTCCACCGTCGATTCGCCGGGTGGCGTTGCCCGCTCCCGAGCCCGGTGGCTGCTCTCTTCCGCTCCGGCCGGCTCGATCGTGGCTGCCTCCCCGGACGCGATGGCCTCGTATGCGTCCCGGACGCGGCGGAACTCCGCGGCGGACCCCCCCTGGTCGGGGTGGGCCTGCTTCACCTGCTCGCGGTAGGCCTGCTCGACCTCGTCGGCGTCGGCGCCCCGATCGATTCCCAGCACGTCGAACGGGGAGTCCATACACGGGGTAGTGGCGTCAGGATAAAAACTGAACCGGAATGGCATTCGCTACGAGGGGCGCGTCAGCGCCTACAGCAGGTCCGCGACTTCGTCGGCGACTTCCTCGGGGGTGTCGCCGACCGGGACGCCCGCCGCGCCGAGGGCGTCGATCTTCGACCGGGCGGTGCCTGTGCCCGATCCGGAGACGATCGCCCCGGCGTGGCCCATGCGCTTTCCGGGGGGCGCAGTGCGGCCGGCGATGAAGCCCACGACGGGTGTGTCGACGTGCTCGTCGATGTAGGCGGCAGCCCCCTCCTCGTCCTCGCCGCCGATCTCGCCACACATCACGATGGCGTCGGTGTCGGGATCGGCCTCGAACAGGGAGAGCGCGTCCACGAAGTCGGTGCCGATGATGGGGTCGCCGCCGATGCCGATCGCGGTGGACTGGCCCAGCCCGCGGTCGGAGAGGTTGTCGACGACCTGGTAGGTGAGCGTCCCCGACCGCGAGACCAGACCGACGGATCCCTCGGCGAAGATGTTGCCCGGCAGGATGCCGAGTTTCGCCTCGCCGGGCGTGATCACGCCGGGGCAGTTCGGCCCGACGAGGTGGGTGTCGGTCTCCCCCTCGGCGCGCTTGACCCGGGCCATGTCCTGGGCCGGGATGCCCTCGGTGATCGCGACGACGAGGTCGAGGCTCGTGTCCAGCGCCTCGAAGATGGCGTCGGCCGCGAACGCGGGCGGGACGAACACCACGGAGGCATCGGCGTCCTCGGCCTCGACGGCGCCAGCGACCGTGTCGTAGACGGGGATTTCGTCCATTTCCCCGCCGCCCTTCCCGGGAGAGGTGCCCGCGACGACGTTCGTGCCGTACTCGACCATCCCGCGAGTGTGGAACTGCCCCTCCCCGCCCGTGATACCCTGCACGAGGATGCGCGTATCGTCATCGACTAACACACTCATGCTCCCACCTCCTCGGCGTACCCGACGGCGCGCTTTACTGCGTCCTCAAGGGTAGACTCGACGGTGACGAGGTCGGTGTTGAGGATTTCCATGCCCTGCCGGGCGTTCGTCCCCGCCAGGCGGACCACGACGGGCTTTGGAATCTCCTCGAACGCCTCCAGGGCGGTGTTGATGCCCTCTGCGACCTCGTCGCCGCGGGTGATCCCGCCGAAGATGTTGAACACGACCGCGTCGACGTTCGGATCGGAGAACACCATATCGAGCGCGTTCGTCACGCGCTCGGCTTTGGCGCCGCCGCCGATGTCCAGAAAGTTGGCGGGCGTCCCGCCGTAGTGGTCGACCAGATCGAGCGTCGTCATCACCAGCCCTGCGCCGTTGCCGATGATGCCGACGTTGCCCTCCAGGCGAACGTAATCGAAGTCGTACTCGTTTGCCTTCGCCTCCAGGTCGTCGCCGGCCGCCTCTTCCTCCATCTCCGCGAGGTCGGGGTGCCGGAACAGAGCGTCGTCGTCGATATTGAAGACGGCGTCGGCCGCGATCACTTCGTCGTCGGCAGTGATCATCAGCGGGTTGATCTCGGCGTCGGCAGCGTCGGTCTCCTCCCAGAGGTCATAGAGGGTCGAGAGGACCGAGGAGACGTCGCGGGCGATCTCCTTTGGAACCCCGGCGTCGTAGACGGCCTTGCGGGCCTGGTAGGGGTGCATGCCGAAAGCGGAGTCGACGTGCTCGCGGGCGATTGCGTCCGGCTCCTCCTCGGCAACCTCCTCGATGTCCACGCCGCCACGCGTCGACACCATGGCCACGGGCTTGGCCTCGCCGCGGTCCATCGTGACGCCGACGTACAGCTCGTTCGTGAACTCCACCGCTTCCTCGATCAGGACGCGGTCGACGTGAAATCCTTTGAGGTCCATCCCGAGGATGGACTCGGCGGCCGCGCGGGCCCCGGACTCGTCTTCGGCGAGTTCGATGCCGCCGGCCTTGCCCCGTCCGCCAACGTGTACCTGTGCCTTCACCGCGACCGGGTAGCCGATCGACTCCGCGGCCGCGACGGCCTCCTCGACGCTGGTGGCGAGTTCGGCGTCCGGGACCGGGATGCCCGCGTCAGCGAAGACATCCTTCGCCTGATACTCGTGCAATCGCATGGTTGTTTCGAGCGGTAGTTTCAGCGAAACCGTGTTAGGCGTGTCGAAACGCCCGGGCGGTCCGGCATGAGAACGCGAGCACCGACCGAGACGGATCGTTTTTATTGCCCGTCCCCGACGTTCCCGGCAATGCAAGCGCTCGTCACCGGCGGTGCGGGGTTCATCGGCGGTCACATCGCGGAGCGACTCGCCGCTGACCACGACGTCGTCGTGCTGGACAACTTCGAGCCGTACTACGATCTCGGTATCAAGGAGCACAACGTCGAGGCCGGGCGCACCGCCGCCGCGGAGGGAAGCGGAAGCTACCGGCTCGTCGAGGGATCGGTCACCGACGGCGATCTCGTCAACGACCTGGTCGCGGAGGCGGACGTCGTCTACCACCAGGCCGCCCAGGCGGGCGTCCGGCGGAGCATCGAGGAACCCGGGAAGGTGAACGACTACAACGTCACCGGCACGGTCGAGATGCTGGAGGCCGCCCGGGAACACGATGTCGACCGCGTCGTCGTCGCTTCTTCCTCGTCGGTGTACGGCAAGCCCGAGTACCTGCCCTACGACGAGGACCACCCCACGACGCCCGTATCGCCCTACGGCGTCTCCAAGCTCGCGACCGAGCAGTACGCCCGCGTCTACGCCGAGATCTACGGGCTGTCGACGGTCGCGTTGCGGTACTTCACGGTGTACGGACCGCGGATGCGACCGAACATGGCGATGACGAACTTCGTCTCGCGGTGTCTCCACGGTGAACCCCCCGTGATCTACGGCGACGGCAAGCAGACCCGGGATTTCACCTACGTCGAGGACGTCCGGCGGATCAACGAGCAGCTCCTGGAGGACGACAGCGCCGACGGGGAGATCGTCAACATCGGCTCGACCGACAACATCGACATTCTCACGCTCGCCGAAACCGTCCGCGACGAGATCGATCCCGACCTCGACATCGTGTTCGACGACGCCAGAGAGGGCGACGCCGAACACACTCACGCCGATGTCTCGAAGGCCAGTGAGTTGCTGGAGTACGAACCGACCTTCGACATCCGCGAGGGCGTCCGGGAGTTCATCGCGTGGTACCGCGAGAACGAAGACTGGTACGATCCACTCGTCCGCGCCTCGTGATATACGGGTCGATCGAACGAGAGCCGAAGAGCTACTCGGGAGTGGCGATACACCGGACCCGGTAGTGCGTTCCGTCGTGTACAGCGACGAACGTCCCCGACTCCTCGTCGCCGTCCACGCCGAGGTACGGACACCGGACTCCGTTCGCGTCGAGAAAGCGGGCGGCGCTCGATCCGCGGTCGTACTCGCGAAGGGAAAGACGGTACGTGGCCGGATCGCCGTCCTCGCGGTTGGCCGGACTGAAGAGGTCGTCTCGTACCTCGGGCGAACTGTCGAAGTCAGCCACGCTCCCGTTCACGTCACCGGAATCGAGAGCACGTGTTTCCTCGGCGACGATAGCGTACCCTCCACCAGGGGTGGCGACGAGCAGAACCAGCAGGAGCGCGAAGACAGGGACGCCGCCGCCAAACGTCGCGACCGTCCGGGGATCCGTCCTCAGGTGGTACAGCCCGACCCCCAGCAGCCCGACGACGATCACGAGTGCAACCATCGCCGCCCGGGATCCGAGCAGTCCGAGCGGGGCGACGAACACGACGAGAAACACCGAGACGCCGAACAGGGCGCCGAGTCCGGCGAGGATCGGCGGGACGCTGTCCCGGGGACCCCGGACGAGCGCCACGAGAACCGTCGGAACGGCGACCGAGAGAAGCCCGACGATCGCCCCGGCGAGCAGCACCGCCGCTTCCGTCGCGCGCCACGGTCCGAACTGTGCGTACAGCGTGGCGTACGTCGCCTGCTGCAGCGACGGGACGATCGGGGAGAGTGTCGCTCCGACGACGCCCGCACCGATGGCGCCGCCGAGCAGATGCGCGGCCGCCGTTCTCGACTGCCCGGTAGTGACGTCAGTGAGGTTCATGTGTATCGCGGAGACGTTGTATCAGCGTCTCCGTCCTGGGGGTTCGATTATCAACAGTTCTGTCGACCCGTATATACGAACGTCCCTGTAGTACACCTGTCGGACCCAGCATGAAAGGCCTTGCGAGAGAGTACATTCAAGTCCCGGCGGGTCCGTCCTCGAGTAATGAGCGGAAGCGACCTCCCGTCTGAAACCGGGACGCTCGTCATCGGCGGCGGTCCGGGGGGATACGCGGCAGCGATCCGGGCGGCACAGCTCGGCGTGGACACCACGCTCGTCGAGATGGACGCCTACGGCGGGGCCTGCCTCAACCGGGGCTGTATCCCCTCGAAGGCGCTGCTCTCGGGGACCGGTCTCGCCCACGAGGCGGGAGCGGCGGCGGAGATGGGCGTCCACGCCGATCCCGAGATCGACGCCGCGGCGATGAACGACTGGAAGGACGGCGTCGTCAATCGACTCACCCGCGGCGTCGAGAAGCTCTGCAAGGGAAACGGAGTGACGCTGATCGAGGGACGCGCCGCGTTCACCGGCGAACAGGAGGCCGCCGTGTACGGCGCCGACGGGAACGAGGGGACGATGGGCTTCGAACACGCCATCGTCGCGACCGGGAGTCGACCGATCGAAGTGCCCGGATTCCCCTTCGACGCGGACCCGGTTCTCGACTCGGCGGCGGCACTGAACGTCGAGGACCCCCCCGGTTCGCTGGTCATCGTCGGCGCGGGCTACGTCGGGATGGAACTCGCGACGGTGTTCGCCCGGATGGGTTCGGACGTGACGATACTCGAGGCGCTCGACGCTGCACTTCCGGCTTACAGCGCGGATCTCACCCGGCCCGTCCGGAAACACCTGGAGGAGCTTGGAGTCACGTTCCGGTTTGGCGAAGCCGCAGCTGGCTACGAGGATCGGAAGGACGGGATCTCGATCGCCACCGAAACGGAGGACGGTGACACGAGCGAGTACGCTGCCGACCGCGTTCTCGTCGCCGTGGGCCGCGAGCCGGTGACGGACACCCTGGACCTGGATGCGGCGGGGCTGGAACCCACCGACGCGGGGTTTCTCGACACGGACGAGCAGGCCCGGACCCTCCTGGAGCACGTCTTCGCCGTTGGCGACGTGGCTGGCGAGCCGATGCTGGCCCACAAGGCAAGCGCCGAGGGCGAGGTAGCCGCGGAGGTCATCGCAGGCGAGGACGCGTCGCTGGACGCCCGCGCGATCCCGGCGGCGGTGTTCACGTCCCCCGAGATCGGGACGGTGGGGTTGACCGAGACGGAGGCCGGCGAGGCGGGGTACGACCCGATCACTGGCGAAGTTCGGCTCCGGACGAACGGGCGGGCGCTCACGCGCCGGGAGGCCGACGGGTTCGTCCGGATCGTCGGCGACGCCGCTTCCGGGGCCGTCCTCGGCGGGCAGGTCGTCGGACCCGAGGCGTCCGAACTGATCGCGGAGATCGGCCTCGCGATCGAAACGGACACGACGCTCGCGGATGTCGCTGGGACGGTACACACCCACCCGACGCTGTCCGAGTCTGTGATGGAGGCCACGAAGAACGCGCTGGGACGGGCGATCCACGCGCTGAACCGCTGACTCGATGAAAACGATGGAATCAAACAGTCCGACGGCCCCGCTTCCCGAAGAGCTGACCCGCGAGGAGCAACTCCGGCTCGTCCGCGGTCGCGCCGATCCCACAGGACGTGCGACCGGGTATCTTCCGGGTGTGGATCGCCTCGACATCCCCCCGCTTCGCCTCGTGGACGGGCCGTTAGGAGTCCGTGACGGCGAGGCGACGGCGTTTCCGGCGACGATCGCACTCGGGGCGACGTGGGACCCCTCGCTTGCCCGGCGACTGGGCGCGGCGGTTGCGTCCGAGGCGCGCAGAAAGGGCCATCACGTCCTGCTCGCCCCTGGGATGAACGTGATTCGCGTCCCGACGTGTGGCCGCAACTTCGAGTATCTGAGCGAGGACCCACTGGTGGGTGGCCGCGTCGGCGCGGCCTACGTCGAGGGCGTTGAATCGACCGGCGTCGCCGCCACCGCGAAACACTTCGTCGCGAACAACCAGGAGCGCGACCGCGACGAGGTCGACGTGGTCGTCGACGAGCGCACGCTCAGGGAGGTGTACCTCCCGCCGTTCCGGGAGGCCGTCGAGGCCGGCGTCTCGGCCGTCATGACCGCCTACAACAGGGTCAGCGGTCGACACATGAGCGAACACCGGGAACTGCTCGACGGACTCCTGCGCGATGAGTGGGGGTTCGACGGCGTCACCGTGTCCGACTGGTGGGGGACACACGACGCGGTCGCGGCTGCGAAGGGCGGTCTCGATCTGGAGATGCCGGGCGTCTCTCCGCTGGAACTGTTCGCCCCGCGAAGTCGGGTCCTCCGGGCGGTCGCGGCCGTCGGGCTGTCGGATCGGCTCGGTATCGACCCGCCGCTGTACTGGCGCCCGATCGACCGGTTCGTCGCTGAGGACGGTCAGCCGGATCCGTACCCCCCGGCGTTCTTCGGCGAGGATCTCCGCCGGGCGATCGAATCCGGATCGGTCGATCGATCGCTTCTCGAAGAGAAGATCCGCCGGATCCTCGGCCTGTATGAGCGCGTCGGCCTGATCGGACGCGAGGGGGAACAGTCACGCCGGACGGGCGGCCGGGAGACGGGCAACGACCTCGCCCGGGAGGTGGCGATCAGAGGGACGGTCCTGCTTGCGAACGACGGGGTCCTCCCGCTGTCCGGCGGCGAGACGCTCGCGGTCGTCGGTCCGAACGCCGACGAGGCCAAGATCGGCGGCGGCGGGAGTTCCGAGGTGATGCCGCCGCGATCCGTGAGCCCGGTCGACAGTCTTAGAGAGCGCGCCCCGGTCGTCACCTTCGAGCAGGGCGTCGACCGGATCCCGAACCCCTCGATGTTCGACGTGCCGCTGGTGGGCGCGAGCCGGTACGTCCGCTCGAACAGGGACGTCGAGGCGGCGGTCGAGGCGGCTACCGCGGCCGACATCGCCGTCGTCGTCGTCCAGGACGCCGCGACCGAGAGCGAGGACCGCGACAGCCTGGTGCTTCCGGGTGACCAGGACCGTCTCGTGGCGGCCGTCGCCGAGGCTAACCCCCAAACCGTCGTCGTCTGCCGGTCGAGCGGCCCGGTGACGATGCCGTGGCTCGATGACGTCGCCGGGGTCGTCCAGACCTGGTACCCCGGGCAGGCCGACGGCGAGGCGCTCGCCGCCGTCCTCTACGGTGACGACCCCGGGGGGCGACTCCCGGTGACGTACGGTCACCAGTTCTCGGACTACCCGGTCGCCGGCGAGCGTCGGTATCCGGGCACTGACGGACACGTACACTACGACGAAGGCGTGTTCGTGGGGTACCGGGGATTCGATCGCGCCGGCGTCGAACCCCTGTTCCCCTTCGGATACGGGCTCTCCTACGCAGCGTTCGGCTACGACGGGCTTGAAATCGAGCAAACGGAGAGCGGGCTTCTCGTGTCCGTCACCGTAGAGAACACCTCGGATCGGCCCGGCCGCGAGGTGGTCCAGGCGTACGTGTCGCCCCCCGGGACGGACGTGGACCGCCCGGAGCGGGAACTCGGGGGGTTCAGATCAGTTCAGTTGGGGGGCGGCGAACGGCGGGAGGTCGAATTCACGATCCCGCGGCGGAGACTCGCCTGGTACGACTCCAGAACGGGATGGACGGTCGATTCCGGGGAGTACGCGGTGACTGTCGGGCGATCCTCCCGCGACGGCCGGGTCAGTACGCGACTCGTCGTCGACCTGGAAAGCGGGGAGTGACCGAACGCAGGAACGGGAGGAGCGAACTCCTTGTCGCTGAGTTAACCGGATCCGGATTCCGCGTTGTCGATGATCTTGTACGTGTGGATCGGGGTGGCGACGATACCGAGTCCCAACCAGTTCAGCGTGATCAGGTTGAGAATCGCAAGCTTCGTTTTCCCGACGTAGTAGTACGCCAGCGGTGAGAGCGTGAGCCCCAACAGCACCGCCACGGGAACCGACTTCTCTGCCGCGGATTTCGACTCGGATCGCTGCTCGCCGGCGGATGGGTTGTTATGCGACATTGGACTCGGGATCTTGGGTGGTGGTTGAACGGCGTCGGTACAGCGCGTACGCCGCCACGACCGCGGTAGCGACGAAACCGCCGATTTTTGTTTTGCTGAACTCCATACTACAGCGATGGACCGGAATCACAGTATAAACACCAGCAGTGTTGCAGACCCGGAAACACTCTCACTGGATTGTATACACCCGGACACGAATAGGTTAACACACGGATGGATTATTCCCGGTCAACACGATGTCTCGCTCCCAATCATGGGATGATCACGTTGACTGGTTCGTGTCCGGGTGTATATATACGGTCGGTTGGAACTGGTTACCGGGACGACCGCATGAGGTCGTGCGGTCGATCCGGAAATGACTTACATACAGGCGGGACAAGCCCAACACCAGGCATCAGTTGATGACGCTCGTGGAGACGCTTCTCGCCGCCGGTCTTGACGCTGCCGCAGTGGCGCTTCTGGGTGCGGCGACGTGGGTAGCGATCCAGTCCCGCGAACGGCCCAGTGCGGTGCCCTTCGTCGGAGTAGTCGGGTTGCTGACCGTCTGGGCCGTGGCCCAGTTCATGTCGGAACTGCCGCTAACGTCCTCCGAGACGCTACTGTCCTCCGGGACGCTGCTGTCGAGTGCTGCCTCCCTCGGAGCGTTCGTTTCCGCGCTGACCGTCCCGGGTGCGTGGACCGTGTACGCGCTCGGATACACGGGACGCGGAATCGGGCTGACGCGACGACGGATCATCGTGCTTTTCGGAATCGTGTTTCCGATCGTCGCGGGAATCGCGGTCGTGATCGGTGGGGTCGTGACCACCGGAGAGATACCCGAGATATTGCTGCCCATTCTCGCGTCGCTGGTCGGGTTCGAGATACTGTACCTGTTCGGGCTGTTCCTGTACGCGACGTATCTCATGATCGGACTCGCCCGGAGGAACGCCCGCGTCTCGAACCTACAGATCACGATGGTGCTCTGTGGCGTCGCCGCGCCGTACGTCGTGGGTCTGGTCGGCGCGGACGGATCCGCCGTCACGGACGGTGTGACGGTCGGCCTGCTCCTGTCCGGGGGACTCCTCGGGGCCGCCATGTGGCAGTATCCGGTACTGACCGGGTTCCCGAAAGCCGACTACGTCGCCCGGACGCGAGTCGTGGAGCGACTCCAGGAGGCGGTCTTTGTGATCGACTGGGAGGAGACCGTGCTCGATGCCAACGCGACGGCCGCACAACTGTTCGATCGTTCCACGACGGACGTGGTCGGCGACCCAATAGAATCGATCGTCGAGGGGCTCGAGGGGACCGACCTCTCGGCGGGTGTCACGGGGACGGTCACGCTGGGAACGACGGAGGGACGCCGGCGCTTTCAGTACAGCGTCTCGGCCGTCAGTGGCACCGACCCGGGCCGGGAGGACGCCGAGGCGGTCGCTCGTGCCGTGCTCTTCCGTGACGTGACCGACCAGCAGATGCGCGAACAACGGCTCACCGTGCTCAACCGGGTGCTCCGGCACAACGTCCGGAACGAACTGGACGTCGTCCTCGCACGCGCCGATCGCATCGACGACGAGGAACTACGGGAGGGCATCCGAGAGAGCGCGACCGACCTCGTCGAACTCGGAAACAAGGCGCGGGAGGTCGAGGAGGTAATGACGGCGAGTATGGGTCCGCCTGAACCAGTCGATCTGGCGGCGGTTGCCGAGAGGGTCGTTGAGGAGTATCGGGGGGAGTCCGCCGGCGAGATCACGGTCGAGGCCCCGGAGGAGCTTGTGGTCTCCTCCCACCGGACGGTTCTCGAGGCAGTGCTGTCGGAACTCCTCGACAACGCCATCGCACACGCGGGGACGTCGCCGAGCGTCGAGGTCCGCGTCCGGCGGGGCGAGGAGGGGACGGCCGAACTCGTCGTCGGGGATGACGGTCCCGGAATCCCGGAACGGGAGCGTCAGATCCTCGCAGAGGGCAGCGAGACACAGCTGCGCCACGGGCGGGGGCTCGGACTGTGGTTCGTCAACTGGGCCGTCACCCGGCTGGGCGGCGAACTGGAGTTCAGCGAGAACGACCCCGAGGGAAGCGTCGTAACGATCCGTCTGTACGGAGCCGAATACGGGTGATATTCAGCACTGTCGTGGAAACAAATCCCGTAAAACCGGAGGATAGAACAATTATATTATCCAGAGATAGATTTATTATCCTAACGCTAGTACAGACACGTATGACCGAACGGACTTCTGGTGTTGAAGCATGGAAAGAGCACACCACAGCGTTTGACCGCGTGCAGTCAGTCGCCACAACAGTTTCCCAACCACGCTCCGCGTCGCACATCGCTGGCGAAGCTCATGTCGCAGAGAATACAGCACGAGACCATCTTGAACGACTCGTCAACCTGAATGTGCTGTTGAAGACCGAGCGCGACGACGGCGCACTCTATTCTCCTGATCCACTCCATACACGGGTACAAACGCTCCGTGACCTGCTTGAAGAGCATGACCGCAACGGACTGATCGAGTTGAAAGCCGAGTTACAATCTCAAATTGAAGAGTGGAAAGCTGACTATGGCGTGGATTCCCCCAGAGACCTCCGGGCCCAAGCCGCAGAGACAGACACCGCCACGCAAACGCGAGACCTAAAGAAGACCGCAAGTAACTGGGAACTCGCACAATACCGTCTCTCGATTCTTGAGGATGCAATCGAAAACTACGGAACGTACACCCAAGATTTTCGCGCATCTGTCTAAGGCCGACACATGTCTGAATCTCCCGGTTCATATGATCCAGCAGAAGCGTCCCACCGATCACTTCGTGCAATTCAACAGGAGCTTGAACGGCATCCGATAGTGACGACTGTTCGGGGATTTCCGGCTGGCGAGTTCACACGACTACTCGCAGACGTGGACCCAGAACGGTGGGGAACTGCTCGTGAGAGTGCGACACTGACCGTTCGCTGGTTTGGAGGAGAGACATCGGACGCCCGGCCCGAGTTCTCGTTTCACTACAGCGACGGGCAGACCGATTTCGGATGGCACCATCATGAACAAGAACACGTCGATGGATGGGGCCATTTCCAGAAACGAACCACTGGCGCTGGATACGTATACGAACCACATTCATTTCCGCCGCAGAATCCAGCGCAACTCACCTGGGAAATCATGTCAGATCTTATTTCCAAGATTAAATATAAATAAAACAATGTACAGAGTTGCGGAAAATCAAGGCGAAAGCCCCGCCCTTCCCGTGAGGCGAACTGTTCCGACACCAGTCCGAACAGTGAGCCGAACAGGGCGGGGATGAAGCCGACACGAGATGAACCAAACAACGAGACGACAGTCGGGTGAAATCAACCAGCAGCGATTGGCATGTCACCCCAGAAGACTCCCCATTTGGTGGATGAAATCGGGAGTCGGGCCGATGGTCCGGCCCGCTGCTCACGGTGCTGGACGCCCGTGAGTGCCACGCTCTCGGTCCGAGAGCGAGCAACACCGAGCGGATACGCGGTTCCAATCTGCCACACCCACGCTCCGTGGGCCGAAGATGCCTCATACTGTCGGCTGTGACTCGGTGGAGATATTCGCCACCCCGGGGTGGCGAATTCCTCCACGAACTTACAGCCGACAGTATCAGCAAACCCGCAAGTTCACAGCCGGGGGAATCACTCGCTTGGATTCCCCACGGAGGAATCTTCGCCCGTTAGCGCGGAGAGGAGGTCAACACGAGTCACTCCGGGAATCGCAGGAATCAATTGTTCTCTATCACTTTTTGAAATATGGAAGATCGCGTTCGAGAGATCCATTCAGCACTTCTTGTTGAGCATGGCGAGCCTGAACCTGCGCCGGATATGGAGCCTGTTGATTCTACTATCCACACGATCCTCTCACAAAACACAGCCGACGAAAATCGCGATAAGGCATGGGAATCGCTGGTTGACGAGTTTGGAAGAGACTACGGGGCAATTGAAGAATCAAAACACAGTCGGTTGGAAGAATCGATCCGTGTTGCTGGATTAGCCAATCAAAAAGCGACTCGGATCCAAGACGCTCTTTAAACTATTAGAGAACACACAGGCGGCGAATATTCTCTTGATAATGTCTGTTGTAGCTGTTTACCGGTGATCGCCACCCCCGGTGGCGGC
>JBDGQL010000220.1:0-30135 GCA_042219105.1 Karumarchaeum halophilus (SeqCode)
ACTCCGGTGCTCGTTGAGGAAGGGGGATTAGCGCCCTGCACCGCAGAAGCTAAAAATACGTACCGGATCGTATATGCTGGTATGTTACCTCGTGCCGTCGTGCGTCTGACGCATCGAACCGGGGGGCACCGTCCCGAAAGGGGGCCCTTCATTTCGGGTGGGCTCCAACGTGCCCGAGGGCCGCCCCTGCTGGCTCACGCTCGTGATACGAGCCATCATAATCACCGTCGGGCGCCACCACCGGTGGTGGCGATCACCGGTATCCCAGGGCGGCGAGCTGTCGGTCGACCGACTCCGGTGTCGGCGCGCGGCCGTTCGTTTCGTCGCTCCCGATGCGCCCGAGTCGCTCGGCGGCAGCCTCGCGAAGTTCCGTTAGAGTCGCCTCCGTGGCGGCGTCGATCTCGGCCTCCTGTTCGCCCGAGCCGGTCCGTTCGTACAGCGTCTCCCGGCCCGATTCCGGCTCGGCCTCGTAGGCCCACTCCTCCGTCCTGGCACGGACGATGAGGTCTCCGTCGCCGAGCCGCCGCGGGATCGGCTGTTCGGCAACTGTCTCGCCCTGGAGCGCGACCGACGTCACCGGAACCCGTCGTGGGGTCTCGCCGGTGGCTGCGGGGAGTACGCTTCGCCCCTGAAACGCGGACGGGGGCTCGACGCCCATGATTCGGCATATCGTCGGGGGGATGACGTCGAGGCTCGTCGGGGCCGTGACCGTTTGCGGCGTCGCCTCTGGGTAGTCGATTATCAGCGGGACGGCCGTGACCTCCTCGTGGAGCGTCGGGTAGTGCGCGAGGTGGCCGTGTTCGCCGAACGCCTCGCCGTGGTCGCCGGCAACGATGACGCAGGTCTCATCGCGAATCGCCCGGTCGGCGAGCGCATCGAGCACCCGGCGAATCGAGTCGTCGGTCTGGTTGACGCTCCCGTGGTACAGCGCCCTGAGAGCCTCGAGCGCACGGTCAGGGACGCGCTTGCCCAGGCCTGCCCGTATCTGGGCCGTTAGCATCCGTGCGATCCCGGCGTCGGAACCGATCGCCCGCCGGTGTTTCCCCGCCGGAACGTACGGTGTGTGTGGGTCCATATAGTGGATCCAGATGAAGAACGGTTCCCCGGCGGACGCGACGAACTCGGTCGCGGCGCGCTCGACGTCGAGCGTGTGGGACGTATCGACGATCCGGTCTGCCTCGCGTCGGCGCAGACGGTCGGAGAGGCGCCGAAAGGGTGCCGTCCCGAGCTGGAGCCAGCCCTGGACCGTCGGGTGGGGCGTGATGTACGTGCCGTAGATTCCGGATCCGGGGTCGTCGATGAAGCTCTCGAAGCGATCGAACCCGCGGTCGTACCCCCAGTGGCTCGTGAGAAAGCCGTTGGCCGCGTTGAAGCCCGCGGTCTCGATGCCGGCCGAAGAGAGGGTTTCGGCGAGCGCCGGGGAGTCAGGAAGGCCGACATCGTCTCCGCCGGCGAACACGGTCCGGGAAGCGAGGATGCCGGGAAATGAAAAGGGCGTCCAGTTCCCCGGCGCCACGGCGTCGGTGAAGGCTGCGCCTCGCTCGGCGAGAGAGGAAAGCGTCGGAGCAATCTCCCGGGCTGAGGACCCGAACACCGCGTCGGCCCGCAGCGAGTCGACCGTAATCAGGATCGTTCCGGCGAGAGAAGTCGAGCCAGTTCGCACGAGTACGAACGTCTTTCCGTGCGACTGGTATGTATCTGGTGTAATATCGTTATATAGTCCTCAATAGCTGATACTGTCGGTCACAAGTTCGTGGAGGAATTCGCCACCCCGGGGTGGCGAATATCTCCATCGAGTCGTGACCGATCGTATGACTTCCGGTTTCGGTAACCGTTGCTACCAATAAAAAGATACGCCAACCGGAGTGAACGTAATCCAGAATCAGTTCTAACTACTACCGGATCCTACCGAATTCTGTAACAGTTACACAACCCGGGGTCGGGGGGCCTCTGGACCGAGTCGTGGCCGTTGACTTCGATCGGCGATACGAGACGACAGTATCAGGACGTATCGTTCGCCTGCCCGGGGGACGCCGGAAGGTACAGACAGCACCCGCCGTTGTCGGGGACGGCGACCGACAGCGTTTCGTCGGGTGACACGTCGATAGTCTCGCGGACGAGCGAGTTGCCGTCCTCGTCGTCCCGGATCAAGACTGCCTCCCGGGCGGCCGGGAGAAACGCCAGCGGCAGGTCGACAGTTCGCGCGGCGCCGGCCGTGATCGTCCCGACGAACCAGTCTTCGCCGCGTCTGCGGGCGACGCTGGCCTCGCTTCCGGGCCACCCGCCGAGGACGACGGTCTCGTCCCACGCCGCCGAAACGCGTTCGAGGAACCGCTCCGCGTGGGGCCGCGTCCGGTAGGCGTCTGTGCTGTCGGCGAAGTGCTGGAGTCCGGACTCGAAAACGACCGAGAGCGCGAGTTCGTGGCCGGCGGACGTCGCCCGCCGCTCGGTCGAGAACGCCACCGGGGTGTAGTCCATCGGACCGACGACGTTCCGGGTGAACGCTAAGACGACGTTGTGCTCGGCGGGCACACCTTTCACGCCGTAGTGTTCCGCGCCCATGACGCCCTCGTAAGTCATGACGTGGGGCCATCTGCTCGACAGTCCGGTCGGGACGACGGAGCCGTGGAAGTTGAGCATCAGTTCCCGCTCGGCGGCGGCCTCCATGATCTCGTCGTAGAACTGGTGGCGCCCCTGGTCGTCGGCGTCCATGAAATCGACCTTGACGCCCGCGACCCCCCAGTCGGCCCAGCGGTCGAGGCGTCGGATCCGCTCCTCGGTCCGGTTGAGTTCCGTCCAGTGGGCCCAGACGAACACGCCAACTCCGCGCTCCTCGGCGTGCGCGACGAGGTCGGGCAGCCAGGCGGCGTCCCACCCGACGTCGACGAGGACGTGCTCCCAGCCGCGTTCGGCAGCGTACTCGACGTACTCGCGCTGGATCTCGAAGTCAGCGGGCGAGGACCCGTCGGACCACCACGACCATCCAACTCGGCCAGGTTCGATCCAGTCGGCTTCGGGGTCGAGTTTGGCCTCGCCGACGAGTTGTGCGACGAGTGACGACTCTCCCACTGTCGCCAGGTCGCCGACGATCAATACGCGCCACGGCGTCGTCACCGGCGGTCGGAGGTCGACCGTCGCCCGCGGCATCCGATACTCGTAGGCGGTCGACGCCTCGGTCGTCGCCAACCGCGAGGCCGCGTACGTTCCGTCGACGCCCGCCTCAGCGACGAGCACCCAGTCGTCGTCGACCCGGAACAGGCCTGGCATCGTGAACTCTCCGGCGGCCCGGTGGGCCGAGTAGTGACGACCGACGGACTCGTGATCGGGGGCGTACCCGAACAGCCAGGCGGTCGCCCTGTCCGGCACCCGCACGGTGCTGTGGTCGGCCCCGAACTCCGGGCGGTCTCCGAACAGCAGCGTTCGCCCATCCCCCTCGATCCGGTACCGGTAACCGACGCCGTCGGGTGCGACCCGGACCTGGAATGAGGCCGTTCGACCCGTCTCGGATCGGAACTCGAGGGTTGCCTCGGTCGCCTGATGGTCGTGGCGACGCCGCTTGCCACGGGCCGTTCGCACCTCTTCGTTGATCGTCGCCGTCCGCTCGGCCACGAACTCGTAGTCGGCCGGAAACTCGCCGTCCGGCGTCGAGACGCCGATGGGTGACGGTTCGACGACGGTCCGTCCCTCACGTTTCACCGCCAGCCCCCGCTCCGGAGTCGACGGGGACAGTTCCACCGCCAGCCCGCCGCCCGGTGATCTGATAGCGTCCATGATGGGGGGACAGTAGCCACCGACAAAACGTTTCTCTACTACGACCGCACGATTCCGTGTGGTCGACCCCAAAATGACTTGTAACCGACCCTATCGGTCGATCCTGACATTCACCCAGACACGATTATATCAATATATATATATGGATTATTTCTAGTCAACACGATGTCTGGTCTCGATCAGAGGAGAATCACGTTGACTGGTTCGTGTCTGGGTGTATAGCCGTCTCGGCCGCGTCGGTGACGTTGTTCGCGACCGTGGTTCCGTCGACGCCGTCACACGCGAGAAAGAGGTCCGTTCCGGGGTCTGCGATGCATCGCCGGACGACGGCCCATTCGCCGTCCGACAGCGCGATGGCTGCTCCCGCGTCGGCCTGCCGGCCGCGGAATCCATCGACCAGCAGATTGTCGAACCCCTCGCATTCGATCGCGTGCGTGTGATAGGGGAGCGTCCCGTCCCATTCGACAGTGACGTTCCGGAGTTCAGCACGCCCGACGCCGCGGAGGTACATTGCCGGGAGGTCGCGCTCGTGGATCCCACCCGCGACCTCGCCGGGGCGCAGGTCGAGTTCGTTCCGGTCAGCGCTGTATGTGCCGGTCGTGACGCGGTGGTCGACGCCGTCGAATCGAAGTCCGCCGATCGGATGATCGGGGTCGGCGTAGACGATGACCGACCCCTCGCCCCGGATATCGACGTTCGAAACCCGGACATCCCGGAGGTCGCCGAGATCGGTGTCGGCGGTCCGGGGAAGCGACGTAATCGAGATGGGTTCGCCGACCCCCCACCAGTTGCCGGTGTGGTGTCGTGTCTCGACGGAGATGTCGTCGAAGTAGATCCGTTCTATCGTCCCGGCGTCCCGGTGCTGGATGCCCAGCCCGCGGTTGGAGCCGTAGACGACGCAGTCCGCGAACCGGCACTGCTGGATGTCGCACTCCGTCTCGGAGCCGAGTTTGATCCCGGAGGAACGCGACTGGAGCGTGCAGCCGGTCACCGTCACGTGCTCGCAGGGCCGGGACTCGGAATAGCCGCCGCTGGTCTTGAGGCAGATCGCGTCGTCGCCCGCTTCGACGGTGCAATCGGAGATGTGGACGTTCCGGGACATGTCCGGGTTAATTCCATCGCTGTTGGGGACCCGGAGGTCGTTCAGAATGTCGACGCCGTGAACATCGACTTCATCACAGCACAGCAGGTGAACCGTCCAGTGGGGTGCATCCCGGATTGTTATCCCCCGGAGGTCGACGTTCGAACACCGGTAAAACAGGAGCAGGCGCTCGGGCCGGTCAGGATTCGGGAACAGCGGGCCGTCCGGGCTCCGGTGGCGTGGGATCGGCCGGTGCTGGTCGGCGTCGGGATCGGTGACTGCGTCTTCGTCGACGAACGCGAGCCCGTTGCCGTGGATCGTCCCGGAGCCACGTACCGCAACCTCCTCGACCCCGACGGCGGCGAACAGCGCCCTGTGGGGGGCGTCCCCGGCGACGTAGTCCTCGGGGTCCGGCGACCCACGAACCGTCGCTCCGCCTTCGAGATGGATGCAAACACCGCTCCGGAGCCTGAGCGTTCCGGTGACGTACTCTCCCGGAGGCACTCGGACCATGCCACCCCCATCGGCCCCGCAAGCGTCGATCGCAGCCTGTATGGCGTCGGTCGCAGTCTCTCCGCTCCCACGATACTCCGTGATATCCTCCATACCGTCAACCGTTCCCCAGGCATCTATAAGCACATCCATATACAATACAACCGGACAGAACGTTTGATACTCTCCGCTCCACCGGGGTCTGCGGAATGTATCATTGCTCGTGTTCCGCAACGGTACGGAGTCGCGGCGGTTCGAACCCAGGTCCGAGCGCCGCTACGAGTCGGCGTACTTCTGGGAGGAGCGCAACCAGTGGTTCTCATAATGTCTGTTGTAGTCTCTTACCGGTGCTCGCCGCCACCGGGGGTGGCGATCACCGGTAAACAGCTACAACAGACATTATCAGACGTCTGGGAGGACGTCACGGGGAACCTCCAGTCACTCGAAGGCGGGGAGCTCCGCGAGCGGTCGGCGGCGTTCCCTTTCGAGATTCCCTACCGCCTGATAAACATGTACAGCGTTCACGGCGACACCGTCCTCGATCCGTTCTGGGGGACGGGAACAACGTCGCTGGCCGCACTCGTTGCCTGCCGCAACTCGGTCGGATATACTGTCGGACAGAGACATTGATAATCGAACCCCCGGGACGGGGGGCCTTCGAATTATCAATACTTCTGTCCGACAGTATACGAGCTCGAGGAGGCGTTCACAGACGTGTTCGAGGAGCGCGTGTCGGATGCGCCGGCGCTCTCCGATCGCGTAGCCCGGACGCGGCTGGCGGACCACCGCGCGTTCGTCGCCCGGCGGCGCGAGGCCGGAATCGGGTTCGAGTACGAGTCCGAGAACTACGACTTCCCGGTGACGACGAGACAGGAACGGTCCCTGCGGTTTTACGCCGTCGATGACGTCGACGCGGCCGACGGCGCGTACCGTGCAACCCACGAACCGGTGGGCAGCGGCGATCTCGGAACGAAATAGCCTGATTTCGTCGAGCAAGCACTCTATCAGGAATCGTTGTGTGGGCGAATTCCCAGTCGATCGATGTCTGATCCCGTCATTCACAGCGCCAGGGAGTCAACAGACGCGACAGCAGTCGCTGCTGAGCTGTTGAATCTCGGTAGAGTAGAAGGCCTCAGACAGTGGATTCTGAGGGTTTGGGATATAGCCAATGCCCGGATTTGAATAAGGTATATAATTATAGTTCAAGGCCAACCCCAAAAATTAATACGGTCGGTCACGTTGTGTTAGTCATGACGTCACCGGAGGATCAACTCGATAATCTCCGCGAGCGCATCGCCGAGAGCGACGACATCGCCGAGACCGACCGGGAAGCGTTGGAGGAATTCGACGACACGCTGACGCTGCTCAATTCCAACTACTCCACGTACCGACACGTCAAACTACTCCGGCACCTCACGATCCTCGCCGAGCGTGTGGGGGGGATTGACGACGCGCTGACTGACCGTGAGACCGCAGAGGACATCGTCCGGTGGATCAACCGGAACTACGATAACGAGGAGACTAATCAGGACTACCGCGTCGCGCTGAAGGTGTTTGGGCGGCGTGTGACCGACGAGGGCGTACGGAACGATCCTGACGAGCCACCCGCGTCACTCGACTGGATTCCATCAAGTACGTCGAACAACTACGACCCCGCGCCGGATCCCGGGGAGATGCTCGACTGGAACGACGACGTGCTTCCCATGATCGAAGCGGCGAACCACGAGCGGGACGCCGCAGCAATCGCCCTCCAGTTCGACGCCGGACTCCGTGGCTTTGAGTTTAGGGACCTCACCGTGGGCGACATCACGGACCACGACCACGGGCTCCAGGTGACCGTCGACGGCAAACAGGGCCGCCGGACCGTGCTGCTCATCCCGAGCGTGCCCTACGTCCGGGACTGGCTTGATGAACACCCGGCACCGGACGACCGCGACGCCCCCCTGTGGTCGAAACTCGACACCCCCGAGGGGATTAGCTACCGGATGCTCACCAAGATGTTCAAGCGGCCGGCCGGGCGGGTCGAGGTGGAGAAGCCCGTCACGCTCACGAACTTCCGCAAGAGCTCCGCGAGCTACCACGCCAGCAAGGGGCTCAGCCAGGCCCACCTCGAAAACCGCTATGGGTGGGTGACGGGATCGGACGCCGCCAGCCGGTACATCAAGGTGTTCGCCAAACAGGCCGACCACGAACTCGCCCGTCTCCACGGACTCGACGTCGCCGAGGAGGAGACCGAGACGATCGGCCCGGTGGAGTGCCCGCGGTGTGGCTATGCGGAGAAGCGCGAAGCACACTTCTGCTCCCGATGCGGGCAGGCCATGCGGGCCGAAGCGGCTGCCGAGGTGCGCGGCGCGGAGTCGAAAGTCAAGGAGTCTTACAAACAGACGGATCCCGAGGACACGGACACACAAGAAAAGCTTGACACGCTCGACGACCTGCTGGAGGACCCCGAGGTGAAGGACGCGCTGCTGGAGAAGGTCGGCGGAGGAAAGTAACTGGTACTTCAACCGTGGTCTTGCGAGTTCAATACTTGTTCAGCGAGTAGATAGTACCAACACCTGATAGAAACGGAGTGACACATACAGAGGTTATATTCAGCACAACGCTGGTTCAGAAGAGAGGCATAGCCAGAGGTATTTGAATGAATTGCAAGTCTCAGTTATGTTCGGTTGGAAGGTGGGAGAGGGCTTGTTCGAGGGTGATTTGCTGAAATTCCTGATGGATCTGACCGTTACTCGATTGAGTTTTCAGATGGGGGGGTCGTTCCTTCTCTGTTGTTGCCCCCATAGAGTCGAAAGTCGTCTGATACCAGTCTTCTGTTGGGGTCCGTGGCAGTCGGATTGTAAACACTCCCTTGTCCGGTTGTCCGTCCGATGCGTAGAGATAACACTGGTTGATCCGACGGTCGGCACTCCGGTAGGTAATATCGTCTATCTCGGGTGAACGCGATGGTCCCTCGGGAACGAGCAAAATCGTGATAACTCGGTCGTTAATTGCCCGGAGAATGTGTTCGGCGTCGGGTTCAACAGTGACATTCTTGTGATCTGGGTAGATATCGAGCATTCTGTAATCTGCCGGATCAGTCGTTGCCTGGAACGTATAGTAATCTGGGTACTCGAAGAAATCGTCTCGGGTCTCCCTCAGACGGTCATAGAAGGCGGTAATACACGAGAGAATGAAATTTCCTGCACCGAGTCCATCAGCACCAGACCCCATTACAACACCCACCCGATCACTCTGGGTGATAGTGGGCATGACAGCACTACGGGAGACGGACTGTCCATCTGTTCGATACTCGAAGTCTTTGTGACTGAGTTCGTCAGCTGTATGCATCTGTCATTTGGATTGTCACCGGGGATTGAAATAGTATCGCAGGCGGGTGTCTGTCAAGACCTCTCCGGGCATCCATTCCACCCGATACGCCGATTACAACGCCGCCAAGAACGTGGCGGTACGATGTTGTCGGCGGCTACTCCGTCGGGACCAGACTGGCCCCGGCGGAGGCGCACCCGTAAACGTCGCGCTGATTGGCGGGACGATGACCGTGAACGTGTAAGCACCGAAGCCCCTTTGACGGGGAGACGGGCCTCTCCGTGCCACTCTCTCGGTGGCCAGAACGGGAGTCCACGTCAAAGCCCCACCCTCCACGAGCGAACCCCTTGTGGGTGAGCGAAGCAGGGTGGGGTCGTTTACAGTCGTTCTATTGAATCCATTCACTGACGAGACTGCCCTGTTGAATAGCGGTGATTGGATGGACAACCGGAATGTGAGTCGGGTTGTGAGAGGGTGAACCGCGTGGTCTCAAAATCGGTGTCACTTCACCCGCACCCAGAGGCCGCTATTCAACAGAGCAGACGAGACGACCCCCGACCGGCTGTTCGACGGCATCGACGCGTTTCTCGACGCGGAACGTTCGTAGCCTGCTGTCCGTTACTTCGTGACCGATACGCGCGTCCCACCTCGGTAACACAGCAGTTACTAAAACCCATTTTTGCAAAAGGGACTACAAAATATAATTTTAGCGATACTTTTTGGAAACGCAGTTCGTACTACCAGTGATGATGGAACGAAGAGATCCAACAGTGATCGGAATCTGTGGGAGTTTGCGTGATACGAGTCGGACCCGAATCGCCGTGAGTGAGGCGCTTGCGGCTTCGGCACAAGCAGGGGCATCGGTCGAACTCGTCGATTTACGCTCCTATGAATTGCCCAGTTTGAACGCAACCGACACTGAGGTACCAGACGCGACAGAGTTCCAAGAGACCGTCAAAAGAGCCGATAGCGTCTTGCTTGCCACGCCGAATTACCACGGTTCCTATTCAGGAGCCCTGAAAAATGCTCTCGACTATTGTGGCCGCGATGAGTTTGCGGAGACGACGGTCGGCCTTCTTGAGGTCGCAGCGGGAACGTTTCCCGGCTCAGCCCTCATTCACCTCCGGACAGTCAGTCGGACACTGCGTGCATGGACGCTGCCGACAGAGGTCGCAATTCCTGACTCACATTCGCTCATCACCGACAGCGGAATTCAGGATGCTGATCTCGCGGAACGGACGCGTCGGTTAGGACGAGAACTCGTCACGTACGCTGGCGTGGCTGCGTATCCTGAATCGAATCTGGTGGCTTCCACTGACACGACCACCCAGGCGGACGACTGACTTTTCAAGCACACTATGCAAGCGATTCAACTCTCAGAACTCGGCAGGACGGACGCACTGAGCGTCGAAGATGTTCCTCGACCCGAGCCAGACGACAACGAACTCCTCGTTCGTGTGCACGCTGCTGGCGTCAATCCACTCGATTGGCTGATTTGCCGTGATATACTCCCCGGTTTACTTGACGAACCACTACCGTGGATACCTGGCTGGGACGTGTCTGGCTTTGTCGAGTCTGTCGGTTCCAGTGTGGCCGAGTTCGAGCCCGGTGACGCTGTCTACGGTATGGTTCGACTGCCCGGGGCTGGGGGCACCTTCGCCGAGTACACGACGATGGAGGCCGACGAGGTTTCCTCGAAGCCGCCCTCACTCTCCCACGTGGAAGCTGCGGGCGTTCCGATGGCCGGACAGACCGCGTTTCACGCGCTCTACGAGGAGGCAGGACTCGATTCCGGGCAGCGAATACTCATCCACGCGGCTGCTGGTGGCGTCGGCCATCTGGCCGTCCAATTCGCTGCTAACACAGGGGCACACGTCATCGGCACGGCGTCCGCATACAACGAGACCTACCTCCGCGGGCTCGGCGTCGATACGTTCGTAAACTACCGTGAGGAGCAGGTCGAAGACGCCATTGAGCCTGTTGACATCGTCATCGATGCCATCGGTGGGGAGGTACTCGAACGGACAGTAGATGTCGTCCGACCGGATGGCACTGTTGTGACACTCCCCGATGCGCCGCCCGGGGAGTTGGTCACCAGATTCCGTGACGAACACTGCATCGACGTTCGCTTTTTTAGTGTCACCGATGACGCAGACCCGGTCACTCTTCAGCAGGTTTCTGCACATCTCGAAGCCGGGGTTGTGGAGCCCACCATCAGTGATACCTACTCGCTCGCGGAGGCAGCGGATGCGATTACCAGAAGTGCAGACGGCCACGTTCGTGGCAAACTCGTCCTCGATCAGCCTGTTGTACACCCTGAAATTAGTTGGGAATTTGTGCACATGACTGTCCATTAGCGGATATGTATATTTATTATATGTGTAAAAAAGTCAAGACAGGGTATTTCGGCGACTAAAATTAGAGCGTGCAACAGGCTAATTATGTTGATCTTCTCAACTAACTTTATGCTGATTATACCCTCTGTATCGGTGACGAGTATCTCACCAACTGGTCGATAGGTCGATATGTTTCGCGTTAGATTCCTTGCCTGTACTGACCGATCACTACTCTTCGGAATTGAGCTCCAGACCGTGCTGCATTCGCGCTTTCTATCTATCACCCCTCTCGTGATGATTTCCTTAGGAATCACTTGGGGGGCTGCAACATGGAGAGAGTGAGTTCAATAGTGTACCGTACGAGCGTCTGGTCCCCCCAACTCGGAGTCATAATAGCTAGAATCATGTTTTAATTCACGTCGTCTCTAACAGATAGATATGTCCAAAACAGACACCTGGAAAGCGAATGCAACCGATCCGAGGTACGTCGTTGGTGGGATGGCGGTCGGTCTGATATTGGGGGTCGCACTGGGTGTGACGCTGGACTCACTCGCTGTGGGAGTAATTCTCGGAATGGGAACAGGAGTTGCCGTCGGCATTGGGGCCGGCACAAGTGCATACAGCAATTGACAGGACAGCCCCGTCTGTACAGAACACCTTGCTCCGCTGAAAACGGGATGAGAGCACATGCGAGATATGCGCCCTCTATTCAGCAGGATCGAATGACCTATAGACAAGGTGTCAGAACGCGTATGCTGACTTGATGGAAACGCTGCTATCCCCGGAGCGTGACGTAAGCATAGGACGCAAGAGACCGACCTGCATTCGGTGCCATAGAGCATGTCGTGCTGACTTGGTCCATGCGCGAAAGAAGCCGAGTCATGGGCGCTACAGCCCGGCTGCCGCGCGGCAGCCGGGAAGGCCCGCATGGGTGAATATCTGCGTCACGCGCTGGCGTCCCGAGTCACGAGATCGCCGCCCCCGGAACTGACGACCGCTGAGTGAGCGCATTGACGAGGGAGCTGCAGGCCGCGAGCGGCCCGCAGTGGCCGGCCGCGGCCCAGCAGAGCGACAGCTATTGCCAGATAGCGACCGCACCGCAGGACACGTTCCGACCGCCGACCGGCTGTGAAGAGGGCAGATTCGATGACGGCGGAATTATTTTGTCATCAGCGGTGGTTTGTGGAGAAAGCAGCGTTTCCATAGGTGAATACAGCGCTTATTATGACGGCAATTTTCTGCCCGGCGAGATGGCGTATACACTCTGCAGAAGCCGCGTACTTTTTATTCTCGAGACATAGACCCCGTACATGTTTCAGATGGCTCCTACGGATGCTGACCTGTACTGGTATCTGGGAAAAATCATGTCCGTCACTGGAATCATCTACATGCTTCTCATCGCGGTCGGATTCGACCCAATACCATCGTCTTCAATTGACTTTTTGTTCGGAGTTATGCTGCTCGCACTGGTTCCGATAGTTGAACAGGCTTCCGATAGTACGCCACTGTACAAAGAACTTGATTTCGACAACAACTGAGCAGTTCGCCAGAACGCTCAACGCGCCAGCCATCACTCTGGTTGCCCCGGTCGGAATCAACGAGGTCTACGTGACTCCGGGACGAAAGGCCGCGAGTGCAACCCGGCGCGTGACAGCCGAGTCCCGGTTTTATCGAATCCACTGGATGGCAGGACAGCGCTCCCGCAACGACACATCTTCGGGATCCGCAGTCTCGCGGCTTCCCCCGGCCACGGGATCGCCAGTCCAGTCAAGGAACATGCCACTCTCACAGTGTCACCAACGATTTAGTAGGCGTGCTGTCTACCGCCAATCAATAGCCCGGGGATGTGAGGATGGACGCTCGTAGGGCACTCGTCGGTGAACTCTCGCAGTACCAGTCACCGTTCGCATACGCGGTCAAGTGGCCGGTTTCTGCCCCACGTGATGTTTGGCGAGCGAGTCATAGACACCCCGACTCGGTACGCTTGCTCATGGTTCTCACCCTGGGGCCGCCCATGACCTGCGGGCGACTCTTGATCGGGATGATTCTCGCCATACAATGCTATCGCTCACAGAGCATGTAGGAAAGGAGGCTTCAACCGGTCGTGCTGATGCTGAGAATGTATATTTCGTCTTCTTCGTGATAATTTGCTAAAACTTCGATCAGAGGGTTGCAACATGGAGAGCGTGTAATCATCGTTCCAGAATAAACTGCCTCGGGGTCAAGCCCTGAGGCGCTCGGCTTACTCCACCTGTAGAATATATGTTCCGACCCCGGCCTCAGCGTATTAAGCGTGCTACCCGGAGAAATGCTGCCCGAATGATGCTTACCTACCGGCAGGGGCGTGGATGTTACCGAGGTCGTCAACTGTCGGGGCGTTAACGATAATCACCGTGTCACCGTCCTGCTTAACATAGAAGGCATCTGCGAAGCTGTTTTTCCCCTCCGGAATGCGATATGTACTCTCTTGACCGTTGACGTTCTCCCCACCGTAGTAGGTAAGAAGTTCTTTGTACGCACTCATGAACTCAGAGGCGTCGGCCTCGGAGTCCCATGCTGTTTTCCAGACATAGCCTGTTTCGTTTGTCTCTGCCGACCCGTCAGTAACGTACGGGACGAGTTTGTCACCGTCCCAGCCGGCACTGGCAGGATGGTCGTAGTTGTACGGATCCGGCGAGCTCAGTTCGCCAGAGGGCGTGACGTTGTACCGCGCACGGAACCGGATCACGACATCCTGGGGGGCTCCAGTGGCTCTTGTCTCCTGGAAACTCGGGTACCAGAGCATCGTGAAGATGCCACCTTCGCCGAAGCTCATATTCGAGGCGCTCGTCCCCAGGAGTCCAAGCCCGACGCTGTCGTTGGGCCGGTCAAGCACATCCCAGGAATCCGCGCTCGTGTCGGTGATGGTCATGTTCGTGGGTGGGTCCTGGCGGAACGTTTCCGGATGAATAACTGGCTCGGTACTGTTCAGCGGGCGTTCATAGAGTGCATTCACCGCCTCCCAGCCCTCACGTTCATGGAGGTCCTGGACGAAACCCACGGCGTCGCTGTAGGGCACGAGTGAGGTAACTTGGAGTCCGACATTGATATCCGGGACATCCCCGGCCGGTTGCTCCTGTGGCTCAAGACAGTTCCAGTCATCACCACATCGCTGCTTGTAGAGGTACTCTACGTAGTTGCCGTCCCCTTCAACAACCGCGTCTATCCGGTTGTGCTCCTCGCTGGTGATAGCCCGACGGTCAAGCGAGAACAGATCCACGTATTCGGTAAAGCGCTGATCCTGAAGCGCGTGGAACAGCTCCTGTGCAAGCGTGAGTTCGTCGATTTTGGGAGTAGAGGTGTTCTCCGAGATCACGGCGATGCGATCCTCGGAGGGTGAATAGAACCCCCCGATACCGCCCGTTTGTGTGCTCTGGAGTATGTCGATGGGATCCTGAGACTCGTTGATATAGAACCGGGACTCCCCGCGGATGAGGTGGAACAGCCGACCACGGTCGGAGATGTTCTGATATTCTGTGCTGGTGTTCGCGGCGAATTCCTCACGGGAGACGACGTTGACAGGAACCGACCGCTCAAATTCGAGTTTCCGGATTTGCTCGACCCGGGCCATCGAGCGGTTTACCACCGCGTTCAGTTCCGTCTGATTGAGTCCGTCACTTCGATCGACCGACACTGACTCGTTGTACCAGTAGCCACCCTCCCAGCCGAGTCGGTCCTCTGGGGGATCCGGCGGGGGTCCAGCCGGTGTCCGAGTCGGAGTCGGCGTATCGGATCCCGGATCGTCGGTCGGCTGTGTGTCAGTTGGTTGCGGGTCGGTTATCGGCGCGGGATCAGTGCCGTTCGGCGTATCAGTCCCCGGTTCGTCGGTCGGCTGTGTGTCAGTTGGTTGCGGGTCGGTTATCGGCGCGGGATCAGTGCCGTTCGGCGTATCAGTCCCCGGTTCGTCGGTCGAGTCCGAATCACCAATCCCGGCACACCCGGCTGTCACCAACATGATGACGACGACGAGTGTAAGGCCGTGAGAAGCCACCTCTGGTAAAATCGTCTTTTTCATGCTACCCTCCATCAAGTGCTCTTGTGGGTCTGTTCATCGCCGCCCCAGGCGATCGTGCCACCCAACACGACCAGACCGCAAACTAACACCGCGGCTCCCAGCACCTGACCAATGCCCACATCGCTGGCGCCTGATGCGGTCAGACTCCCGGTTACTGCCATCGACAGTCCGAGCACAAGCATCGTCGTTCGGTCTTCGCTCCTGAAATCGGATCGGATGTGATCCAGCATACATGTCTCCCCGTGGACCGGTCGGTAACAAATATACACTCTAATTATTCTCACGACTGTCGCCAACGGTCACTAATTATTTAGAGGTGGATCAGCGCGCCTGCCAGTTTCACTGTTTATTAGGGCCTGCGTAGGTCAGATTCCGTAATCCTCCCTTCTTGATATAACTGCTATCAGCACATGGGAATATGTCGAGTGCAGCGGATTGATCGCCCGTCAGTATGTGCCGAAGTGCAGGATTACGGGTACACCCGCCTGCCGCCGAATTCAAGCCACCCTGATCTGCAACAGACGCGCGCTGTATTGCTCACTCCGTTTCTATCAATATCGTAATGTATAGAGAAATCGACGGAGCAGAATCTTCTCGATTATCGATGCACCGGTCACGACGGGATGCCACCGAACCATCCAGATGATCCCGATTGGGCGCATCGTCATCGCGAAGCACTCACCACTCGTCACACTCACGAGGACGTCCTCACCGATCGTGAGTTCGAACTCCTTTTGGAGGCATGTGCGGGTTTAGCAGACCCAAAGGCACTGCAGGCCCGGTTCATTTGTCTCGCCGCGGCCCGGCTTGGATTGCGTGCGGGTGAGATCACCCACTTTCAGGCGGGGTGGCTCGACTGGGATCGAAATATCCTCCGGATCCCCAAGCATGAGCCGTGTTCGTGTGGATACTGTCGGAACCAGGCCAGCCAGGAAGCGACTCACCACGATGGCCTCACACCCGAGGAGCCGTTGGATGATCGCTGTCACCCCAAAACGGTCTCCTCGCCCTGGGCGATCCCGTTTGACCTCTCACTCCGTGTTGAGTTGTGTCTCGAGCGATTCACTGACAGCTACGAGGAGTTCCCCGGGTCACGCTCGATGATCAACCGGCGAGTCACCGCTGCTGCCGAGCAGGCCGACATCGGCGGTCGAGTGTATCCACATTGTCTGCGTGCGACCGCTGCCAGCTACCACGCCTACAAAGGCGTCCCCCCAGTCCCACTCCAAGCACTCATGGGCTAGAGTGACCTCGCAACCGCCCAAAAATACATCCGAATCTCTGGCACCGTCACAGCCAACGCACTTCGCCAAGTCCACGACCGATAGCCGAAACCTGTCAATCAGTTACTACGTGAGCAGTGAGCAACACAACGCGCGAGTCGGTCACTCTGGTTGGTAGGGGTTGGTAGCAGTATCGAGGCGGTAGACATCCTCAGCAGCGTCAAAGTCGTCGTCGAACGTGTAGAGGTAGCCGAGTCCTTCGGTCTGCATGTAGGCGACGAGACAGGCATCGACGAAGGAGAACTCCTCGTACTGTCGGAAGAGCGCTTTCCCCGTAGCGAAGGCATCCCCGGTCAGTGAGTCGATGTGGAATCGCGTGTTTTCCTCGATTCGGTCCAGAAAGTCGGTCGCGGCATCGTGACCTGCGTGCGTTGTCAATCCGTTCAACGTCTCTGCGAGAACGTAATCAAGGACTACCGCTTCGGGGAGAGCGGCAGTATCAATACCCCGGAGGATTGGGAATGCGTCGTCGTGCGCACCGTCGGGACGATACGCCGCTGCAAAGAGAACTGTCGTATCGACGACTGCCCGGGGCATCTATTCGACGTCGACGCCCCACGCATCGTGCTCGTCTGTGCCCTCCGTTTCGTACTCACCGTCATAACCGTCGAAATCATCGAACGTGCCGTTGCGCTGCTGGACGACTTGGACTCGGAGGGTTCCATCGTCCTCAATGTGCCAGCGGAGTTTGTCGCCATCGTCGATATCGAGTTCTCGACGAATGCGAGCAGGAATGTTCGCCTGATTTCCAGATACCTTGCTCTCGGAATCGACGCTCTCACTACTCATATTCAGACGTACGAGACCGTACCCCATAAATCATAGTGTGATCGCACACTACCCTGCTCGGCGTGATACATCTATCCTCTCCATGTTGCAACCCTCTGATCGAAGTTTTAGCAAATAATCATGAAGCCGGTGATGAATAGAGCGCGCGTATGTAGCGTCGAAGACTTTCGATTTGCCGTTCCGGAACACCCTACGATCGGTCAGTGAAAGTCACGTCGTTAGTGGCACAACATAGCTCACGCGCCCAGGAGACGGCAACGGGAAAATCCGTGATGCGACCGCTACTCGTCGGATTCGTCGAGTGCCTCGGAGAGCCGCTCCCGGATATTGTCGAAGTGGGCACTAATCCGGTCGGGCATCGACTCAAACTCCTCCTCACTCACAGGTCCGTCCTGTCTCTGATGTCGCGCCATTGTTCGAACCTCTTAGTGAATCGTTCGGCGTTCTCACGTAAGTCATCTTCGGCGTGATCGAACGCGTCGGTCGCCGGAATCGGTCCGGAAACTTGCTCGCTCCGAAGTTTGGCACCCCCGCGATACACGTCACGGTGAAGCCCTTCCTCGGTTACGTCGTGGCCGCCCTCGGAAATCGAATCGTGATCGTATCGGACGATTTCCGTCCACTCTCCCCCAAGCCAGTATTCGAGTTGGATCATGAATCGGGTTACATCGCCCCTCCGTGCTGAACGCGGTTCGAATCTGGACCCGGTCGGCGATTCGATCCGGCGGCGGGGTGATCTCGTATTCAGTCATTCAGGGGAAGACATCTCGTACTCAAGAGTCCATCGGTGATCAACGATACGATCGACATCCCATTGTCGGAATATAAAAGGGTCCTTCTCCCCCCCAGTTCAGCACTCGCCAGGGGACATGTGAAAAAATCGTCACAACCGCGGTGATAAATAGAAAGCGCGTATGTACCATTGCCGTACCCCGTCAAGAGACCGTCCTCGCCCGATAAACGACGCCGTTCAGAATCCGCGCTCGGCAAACGCTTCCTGTGCTCGTTCGTATACTGTTTCTCCACCGCTCGTGTAAAGTGACGGGAGGTTCACGCGACGTTTACAGGTTGTTTTCCCGTCGGTGTACCTAATAACGAGTCGAGGACGTGTCAGTCCCTTCATGCCATCCGTTGCAGAAACCTGCTCGATTGTATCAACTCGAATTCGGTCTGGCGATCGGAACCCGCGTGCGTAATTCACCGCCCAGAGTACGAGCATCGATCCGCCAACGGCAGCGATTTGGGGGAAGTTGCCACCGCGGAGTGCGCTGACTACCCACCAGACGCCGATTGGAAACGCAAACATGTAGGCGACAAGGACACCACTGGACCACCACGTTCCGCGCTGCCAATAGTCTCGATAGAGTGATTTAAGATACCCCGAAAACGACTCCTTGAAGCACACGTAATCCTCGGTGAATCGTGCTGTGCCGCGTTTCGTTGGGAACGACTCGATAGAGGGCATACGTTTTCTCCCCGACTACCCAGAAAGGTCCGCATAGAGTCGAGTGAGCCCGCACTCCGGACAGAGGCATGCAGAAAGTGGGGTTCGATACCCGACACCGAGGCGGTCGAGGATACCGCCGTCTCTCTCAGTTTCGATGTAGAGGTCACCGACGCCCTCGGCGGTTACGTTCGTCTGCTCCATCTGGACATCACAATCCGGACAGGATCGTTCGCTCATGGCTCGGTACCGTGTTTCGCTGATCACACACAAAAAGACCTGCCCGCCGTCTCATGGGCTGAAATGCTACTATCGGCATCTCTCTTCGTTGAATACATATTCTGTATGTGTCACTCCCCCTCGAAAATCAGATAACCAGATCACCACGAGTGGAGTGACCGATACAGGGCGCGTCTGTTGCAATTCAGTCGTGAATACAGAGCACGACACCAACTCCACATAGCGGCTACGCCACCGCCCTCAGGTTGATCTGAGAACCACGCGACCCATATTTCTCGACGTGAGACACTCCGGGCCCGTTCATATACTATGAACACGATAACAAGATATGGTACACTCATGAGGTTGCGCAACCACACGAATGGAGTGTCAACAACCCGACGGCAGGTTCTCGTAGTGAGCGGGACGGGCCTTTTGACCTCGGTAGCTGGGTGCTCGGCTATCAGAGATTTTACGAGTGATCTGGCTCTCGAAGAAATAAACGTGTTCAACATGGCAGACAAGCAGATCAAGGGATCGATTGAGGTCGTTGATCCCGCCGGAGACACTGCTCTTGAGAAGACGTTCGACTTAGAACACGAACAGGATCAGAATACCGGTGACGTGTTGGGAACCACCGGTGAGTACGCGGTCAGCGTCGAACTCACGAACACGGAGATAGAGGGTAGTTCGCAGGCAAATAAGACAGTGTCTATCGACGACACGGATGAGCAGAGGGTCGGCGTCGTCTTCAATACCAACGAGGAGTACGAACCCATCGTAATCCGAGTTGGCACGACACCGAAGGACTTTCTTGAAGTCAGATAGCCAACCAGCGCGCGGCCAACAGTATATTTGATACATATTCTGATTTTTGTCCGTACTGCGTTGACGAACTCATCCTATGCATGTGTCACCGCTTTCATAACAATATATAATCACATTTAACAGACTGCGATAACTCGTTGGTCGATATCTCGCACACTCGATCCCCCAATTTCGAGATAGATACCGCTGTTTCGCTGTCTTCGGTAAGAGCGCCAGGAAATTTCTTCTGCCGCCGAGCGAGGAGTTCCGAACCCGCGTCCATTCGACGGCCCGTCTCGGGCGGTCGTGGGAGGGACCCGATAGATCCCGGCGTGCTTTTGTCCGTCGGCGGCACAGACTCGGTCATGAGCACGCGCCGGACGATCCGGCTCGCCACGCGGGGCTCCGACCTCGCTCTCCGCCAGGCCGCGGGGGTCAAGGAGCGATTAGAGACCCGGCGAGTCGAGGTGGAACTTCGGGAGGTGGAGACGACCGGCGACCGGATCCAGGACGAGCTGATCCACCGGCTCGGGAAAACCGGCGCCTTCGTCCGGAGCCTCGACCAGGAGGTTCTCGACGGAACGGTGGACGGCGCCGTCCACTCGATGAAGGACATGCCGACCGACTCGCCCCCCGAGCTGGTCGTCGCGGGCATCCCCGAACGGGCGGCGCCGGGAGACGTTCTCGTGACGCCCGACGGGCAAGCACTCGAGGACCTCGACCCCGGGTCGGTCGTCGGAACCTCGAGCCTCCGCCGGAAGGCACAGCTACGTTCGGTCCGCCCCGATCTGTCGACAGAGCCCCTCAGGGGAAACGTCGACACGCGGCTCGAGAAGCTCCTCGCACCCACGCTCCAGCGAGAGCACGAGCGCCTGCTAAAGGAGGAATCGGAAGGCGACAACGGCCCGGTCGAGGCGTGGTTCGAGGACCTCGCGGAGATCGAGCGCCAGGCCCTGGAGCGTCGGCCCGACACGGAGTACGACGCGATCGTCCTGGCGGCGGCGGGCCTCGACCGCGCCGGGCTGGCAAGCCAGGTCGAGACGTACGATCTCCCGCGTTCGTCGTTCGTGCCCGCGCCGGGGCAGGGTGCGATCGCGGTGACGGCCAGGAAGGGAAGCGACGAGAGCGAGGTCATCAACGACGGTGTCGACCACCCCCGCACTCGCGTCGAGACGACGACGGAGCGAGTCGTCCTGTCGGAACTCGGCGGCGGCTGTGTCGCGCCGATCGGCGTTCACGCCGTCGTCCGGGGTGAACACGTCCACGTCGAGGCCGCGGTGTTCGGCAGCGAGGGCGAACGCGAGGTCACGGGGACCAGGGATCTGCCCGTCGAGGAGTACCCCGAGGCTGCCCGGGCGTTCGCGGATGATCTTCGCGAGCGCGGCGCGGCCGACCTGATCACCGAGGCCCGTGTCGACGTCGAGGACCGCGAGGCGAAGCGGGAATGACGCCACACGTCGCGGCGTTCCGGCCCGACGACGAGCGCATGGCGGAGGCGACGGCGTTGCTCGAACGACTGGGGGCCGATCCGGTCGCGGATCCGATGCTCGCAGTCGACCCGACGGGTGCGGTTCCCCGGGACGACGCGGAGTTCGTGATTTTCACGAGTTCGACCGGCGCCGACCGCGTTCCCGACGGGTGGTCCGCCGGTGAGGCGACCGTGTGCGCGATCGGACCCGCGACCGCCGAGGCCCTCCGCGAGACCGGAATCGGCGTCGATCTGGTGCCGGAGACGTACTCCTCGAAGGGACTTCTCGGCGCGCTTGCGGGCGCCGTCGAGGGACGCCGGGTCGAGATCGCGCGGAGCGACCACGGTAGCGCCGTGCTCCGGGACGGACTCGACGACGCGGGCGCGTACCACCACGAGACGGTGCTCTACCGGCTGGTTCGCCCCGACGGGGCGGGTGAGTCGGCCGATCTAGCGGCCGCGGGCGACCTCGACGCCGCCCTGTTCACCTCCACCCTCACCGTGGAGCACTTTCTCGCGGCGGCGGGAGACCGGGGCGTGCGCGAGGAGGCGCTCGCGGGGCTCGGGGACGCGGTAGTCGGCGCCATCGGAGAGCCGACGCGGCAGGCAGCGGCCGACGCAGGGATCACCGTCAACGTCGTCCCGCGCGAGGCGACGTTCGAGGCGCTCGCCCGCGAGACGCTCGCGGAGCTTTGATACTATAGTCGCTATCAGTACACAAGGAAGATAAATCCTGGTTACCGGGAACGACGAAGCCGAAGGTTGATGCGCAAGCGCAGTTCATGAGGCGTATGGGACTCCAGGATCTAAACGGCGAGATCGAATCGGCGTACTCGGATCTCGACGAGGAGATGACGGTCGAGCTCGGCCGGGAGGCCAGACACGAACTCGCGATGCTGATCGCGGCGCTCGACGAGGAGGGGGAGGACCTGGTCGAGCGCGCGGTCCACCTCCTGTTCCAGACGAGCATCGACACGGCGAAACTCGATTTCCATCTCAGAGGAGAGTACGACGTGACATACGACGAGTACTTATCAGGTATGACCTACGAGGACATGACCGGCGGGGAGGCGTTCTCCGCGCCCGACGAGGACGATCGCCGCTACCAGATTTAGGGGAGCGTCCCATCCGGGGCGGCCCGCCGGAGAGACGGTCGGGTAGATTCAAGTGGTTCAGGCTCCCACGGTTTCGCAGTGCGCATCGAGAACAGTTTCATCCCGGTCCGGGGGGTCGGCGAGACGACCGAGCGGCGGCTCTGGGAGCAGGGTATCACCCGGTGGGAGGAGTTCGAACACGACGCGGTCGGTGACACGACCGCCGACCGGATTGCGGAGTTCATCGACATCGCCCGGGACCACCTCGACCGCGGCAACCCGCGGTTCTTCCGCGACGCGTTTCCCGCCGGCAGCCACTGGCGCCTCTACGAGAACTTCCGCGAGGACGCCTGCTTTCTGGACATCGAGACGACGGGGCTGAGCAAGCACCGCAACCGCGTGACGGTGGTCGGCCTGCACAGGGGCGGCGACACCCGGACGCTCGTCCGGGGCCAGGACCTCTCGGCCGACGCGCTCCGCCGCGAACTCCGGGACTCGAAGCTGCTGGTCACGTTCAACGGCAAGCGCTTCGACGTGCCGTTTCTCGAAGAATCGTTCGGCGTCGACGCCGACCTCCCGCACGTGGACCTGATGTACCCCTGCCGGAAGATCGGGCTGACGGGCGGACTGAAGGAAATCGAGTCGTCGGTGGGCATCGACAGGGATCGTCCGGACATCTCCGGGGAGGACGCGGTCCGCCTCTGGCGGGAGTACGAGCGCGGCAACGAGGACGCCCTGGAGACGCTCGTCTCGTACAACCGCGACGACGCCGCGAACCTCGAGCATCTCATGGACCTTGTCGCCGACCGCCTCCACGAGGACGTGTTCGAGCCCGCACGCACGGATTAACCGGGGTTTCCGGAATCGTCGCGGAGTTCCCGAAGTCCTCATCGAGTTCCCGGAATCGTCGACCCCGTCGGTCCGGGTCGCTTTTTTCAATCTCCGAGGCGTACCGGTCGGCGTGATCGTTGCAGAGACCGGTGACCACGTCCGGTTTGTCACCCAGCCGGATCACGCCGACCTGGCGGGGCGGTTCGCCGATCGCTGGGGAAACGAGCGGTTCGACCGTCCGGAGCCGTATCCCGAGGTGATGATCGCCGCCTACAACCACGACGTCGGCTGGTGGGAGTACGATCGCGGTCCACATCTCGGCGAGGACGGGCGTCCGATCGACTTCCGCGGTATGCCGCCGGGTGCGTGGATCGATCTGTACGAGAGGGGGATCGATACCGTCGTCGAGATCGACGCCTACGCCGGACTCCTGGTTTCCATGCACGGGGTCGGCCTCCGGAACCGACGATACGGGCTATCCCCGTCGTGGCCGCCCACTCCGCCGGAGTACGGGGCGTTCGTCGACCGACAGGAAGCCCTCCAGTCGCGATTGCTCGGGGAGTTGCGGGAGGGCAATCGTCTCTCGGAGGCGGACGCCGATCTCCTGTCGACGGTCCACGAGTCCGGTGACGGGACCGGACACGACAGTCGGCTGTGGACCAACTACAGGCTCCTGCAGGCGTGGGACACGCTGTCGCTCGCGTTCTGCACGACCGGATCACCGCCGGGATTCGACGAGATCCGAGCGGTTCCGAACGGCGGGGCGAACGGAAACGAGACCCTGTCGATCGACCGCGTGGCCCCAGGCGAATTCCAGGTGACGCCCTATCCACTCGACACGTCCCCGCTTGCCGTGTCAGTGCCGACGAGAACGGTCCGGAAGGAGACGTTCGACGGCGAGGACGGTCTCCTCCGGGCGTACTATCGGGCCGACCGCGAACGCGAGGCGTTCACGATTCGTGCGGGAGAACAATAGGGTCGGTTGTACGTCGTTTCCGGGGAAACCACGACCGCTTATATCGCTCACGTCCGTACTGACACGCGAATGACGACCACGTCGGACGTCTCCCGGACGCGAGCCTGGCTGATCGCGGCGCGGCCACAGACGCTGCCGGCGGCTGCCGCGCCCGTCATCGTCGCCACTGGACTCGCCGCCCACGACGGCGTCCTTGCGCCCCTGCCCGCGCTCGCCGCCCTGCTCGGGGCGGCGCTCATCCAGATCGGGACGAACTTCGCGAACGACTACTACGACGCCCAGACCGGCGCCGACGAGGACGCCACCGGATTCACGCGCGTCACCCAGTCGGGACTGATCCCCGAACGCCGGGTCAGACGGGCCATGATCGGGACGTTCGGCGCCGCGATCCTGCTGGGGACGACGCTGGTGTACGTCGGAGGCGTCCCCATTCTCGTGATCGGTCTCGCGAGCGTCGCCGCCGGGATCCTCTACACCGGCGGCCCCTACCCCTTCGGGTACTACGGGCTGGGTGACCTCTTCGTGTTCGTCTTCTTCGGTCTCGTGGCAGTGACCGGCACCTACTACGTCCAGGCGACCGCGGCGATGGCGGCTGTCGGTCCGCTTCCCATGTGGGTGTCCGAGGGGACCGTCACCGCCGAGGCGGTGATCGCCAGCCTCCCGATGGCCGCGCTGATCACGAACATCCTCGTCGTCAACAACGTCCGGGACATGGAGTCCGACCGGCGTGCGGGCAAGCGCACACTCGCCGTCCTGATCGGCTACACGTGGAGTCGCGTGGAGTTCTGTGCCCTCCTCATCCTCGCGTATGCCGTCCCGGTCTGGTTCGCGCTGCAGCCCGGATTCGGTCTCCCGGCGTTGCTCCCGTTGCTCTCCGCGCCACTTGGCGTGTTCGTCGCCCGAACCGTGCTGACCGAACGATCCGAGACGGCGCTGAACCCGGCCCTGGAGCGGACCGGGCAGTTAGTCGCCGTCCATGCCCTGCTGTTTGCAGTCGGGCTGGCAGCATGACCGGAGCGTCCACGGACCTGTCGGGGGAATCCGAGCGGTTCGAACTCCCCCTGAAGGCTCCCCTCTCAACGGCGGCGGGGACGATCAAATCCCGCGACGGACTGCTCGTGTGGATCCACGGGGGCGGCGGGAACGGAGGCGACGCTCCCGTCGGCGTCGGCGAGGCGACCCCGCTTCCCGGCTGGACGGAGTCCCTCGAGGAGTGTCAGGCAGCCGTCGATCGGGCACTCGACCGGCTCGAAGCCCACGGACCGGAGGCCGCGCTCGCGGAAGCGAGCGGAGCGCCCGCAGCACGCCACGGCGTCTCGCTCGCGCTCCTCGATCGGGAGGCGCGCGCTTCGGGCGAACCGCTCTACCGACACGTGGGGAAAGCGGACCAGGACGTCGTTTCGTCGGTTCCGGTCAACGCCACCGTGGGCGACGGGCGAATAATGGAGACCGTCGGGATGGCACTGGAGGCAGTTCGGGACGGCTTCGGGACCCTGAAAGTCAAGGTCGGTGCACGGGAGACGGCCATCGACGCCGAGCGACTGGAGGCGATCCGGTCGGAGGTGAGTGATACTGTCGGTCACAAGTTCGTGGAGGAATTCGCCACCCCGGGGTGGCGAATATCTCCATCGAGTCACAGCCGACAGTATGAGGACCTCCGGCTCCGGGTCGACGCCAACGGCGCCTGGTCGCGAAGCGAGGCGCGCCTCGCGATCGACGCGTTTCCCGATCTCGAGTACGTCGAACAGCCCCTCGCGCCCGACGATCTCGCGGGACACGCCGACCTCCGGAGCCGTGCGACGATCGCGCTCGACGAGACGCTCATCGAGCACGCGGTCGAGGACGTCATCGACGCCGGCGCGGCGGACGTCCTCGTCCTGAAGCCCATGGTTCTGGGTGGAATCGACCGGGCGTGGACGGCCGCGATGGAGGCGCGTGAGGCGGGGATCGATCCGGTGGTCACGACGACGATCGACGGTGTCGTCGCCCGGACCGCGGCGGTCCACCTTGCTGCCGGACTCGAGATCGACCGCGCCTGCGGGCTGGCGACCGCCGACAGGCTCGACACCGACCTCGCGCCGGATCCGACGCGGATCTTCGAGGGCCGGATATCGGTCCCACAGGCGCCGGGAATCGGGGTGAGCGTCGAGTGAACGGCGACGCCGGCGGGGGGGAAGGGATGGGAGACGGGGGGGAAGGGATGAGAGACGTTCTCGCCGACCGCGTGGCGGCGACGCCGGACCGCCTCGCACTCCTCGACGCCGCGTCCGGCGAAACCTGGTCGTACGCCGACTTGGACGCAGCAGTCGACGAACTCGCCGGGCGGCTCGCGTCGGCGAGCATCACGGCGGGCGATCGCGTCCCGCTCCTGCTGGAAACCTCCGTCGACGCCGTCCGCGCGGTCCATGCACTCCTGTGTGTGGGTGCCACGCCCGTCCCGCTCGACGTGACGCTCACGTCCGGCGAACTGCGGCGGCGGGTCGGGATGGTCGACGCGGACCACCTCGTCTGTGTGGCCGACACGGTGCCGGCAGCGATCGACGCAACCGGGGAACGCTCCGTCGAACCGATCGCGCTGGGGAACGCCGACCGGGTTCCGTCAGTCCGATCACACGACACGATCGGGGTGCCGGGGGCGGAGCGGGGGCCGGACGAACCGGCGGTGATCATGTTCACCTCGGGGACGACCGGGGCGGCGAAGGCGGTAGTGCTCACCGGCCGCAACCTCCGGGCGAGCGCGGTCGCCTCGGCGTTCCGGCTCGGCGTCCGCCCCGGAGATCGGTGGCTCTGTCCGCTTCCCGTCTACCACATGGGCGGGCTGGCGCCGGTGCTCCGGTCAGCGCTGTACGGGACCGCCGTGGTGATCCAGGAGGGGTTCGACGCCGAGCGGACCGCGCGGGCGACCCGCGAACACGACGCGACCGGGATTTCGCTGGTTCCGACGGCCCTCCACCGGATCTTCGAAGCCGGCGCCCGTCTCGCCCCGTCGCTGCGGTTCGTCCTCCTCGGCGGGGCGGCGGCGAGTGACTCGCTGATCGACGTCTGCGAGAGACGCGGCGTGCCGGTGCACCCCACCTACGGCACGACCGAGACCGCCTCACAGATCGCGACCGCGACTCCGACGGAGGCCTTCGAACATCGGGGCACCGTCGGACAGCCACTCCTCGGAACCGAGGTGCGGATCGTCGATGAGGCGGGCACGGAACGACCGGCAGGCGAGACGGGCGAGATCGTCGTCGCCGGGCCGACGGTGACGCCCGGATACCTCGACGGCGATGGGTCGATCATTGGCTCCCGCGGACTCCGGACGGGGGACCTGGGGTATCGCGACGAGGCGGGCCGACTGTACGTCGTTGGGCGGGTCGATGACGTCATCGTTACCGGCGGCGAGAACGTCCCGGCGGGCGAGGTCGAGGCGACGCTCCGGGACCATCCGGACGTTGGAGACGCTGCCGTCGTCGGCCTCGACGACCCCGAGTGGGGCGAGCGCGTGGCTGCGCTGGTCGTCCCGGCCGGCGATCCCGAGAGCGAGCACGCGGTCAGTGCCGACGAACTACACGCGTTCTGCCGGGGTCGACTCGCGGGGTTCAAGACGCCAAAGACGATCCGGGTCACCGATGTGCTCCCCCGAACCCCCTCGGGGACTGTCGACCGCGAGGCGGTCCGGGATCGGCTGCGGGAGTGACCCGCCTGGTGGTCTATACGGGTCGACAGAAGTCCTGATAGATATTCGCCGGGTACGGCGGAGGCTAATTCTATCAACAGTTCTGTCGACCCGTATACTTTGGCGCGATCCCGCCGTCGTTCCGTGTCACCAGGTACAGCACGAACGAGGAGAGCCAGTGGGCGCCGGCGTAGTCCTCGGTGAACGCTCGCTTCAGACTGCGCTCGGCGTGAGCGCGTGCGCTTCGCTCGAACGCCGGCGCGTACCGGTGCCCATCGAGCGCGTCCGCGAGACCCGCGAGACACCACGCTCGCGAGGTGTTCAGCCCGACCAGATGGAGTTCGACGCCGTCGTCGGATCCCGGACTCACGTCGACTGGCTCCAGGATCCCGTCGTAGGGCGGCGCGGTCACGTCGGGAAGGAAGTCCTTGAGCCACGCCTCGAACGCACTATCCTCGAGGACTCGGCGCATCAGGTCTGCCTCCGCGAGCGCCGGCGAGAGAAAGTCCCAGCCCAGCGGTTCGTACTCGAGTGGATAGTCCTCGTCGTCTCCGAAGAACGTCCCGGCGGTCCGGGTCACGGCGGTTGCGAGCCCGTCGTTTTCGATCGCCCGCGCGTAATCCATGGCGCCGGTGAGCGCGAACGCGGAGTTGTCGTGGGTCCCGACCCTGGACGGGCGCTCGTCGGTCAGAAACTCGGTTTCGAACAGTTCCAGGATGCGCTCTTCCAGCGGGCGGAGGAGGTTACGCCACTCCGTGGCGCGTTCGTCGTCCCACAGGTGCAACTCGGCCGCCAGGCGAAGGAGCCACGCCCAGCCGTAGGGCTTCTCGAACGTTTCGTTGTCCTCGAAGTACGCCACCTCTCCTTCGATGTTGTCAGCCGTCAGCCTGGCGTCGATGGCGTCGACGACCTCCGCCTCCGCGGGGTGGTCGAACAGCCGGAGGGCGCGGACCAGACACCAGTGGCTGTGGACCGCGGAGTGCCAGTCGAAACAGCCATGAAAGGCCGGATGCTGCTCCGCCGGGTGCGCGATGTCGTCCATAGAGTCGGCTGAGCCGATCCAGTGGGGAAACTCCGTCCCGATACAGTCAAGCGGGTGTTCGGTGACCTGCGCGACGGAATCGGGCGAGAGCCAGTCGCCACGTCCCGCGACGACCGTTTCTGGATCGGGTCCGTCCAGTGCGTTCATGCCCGTCCTTCCTCGCGGCGGCTTTTAAATGGTCGCGTCGCGTATCGGGTTCCGTGTGCACGATCGTCCTGGCCTGGCGCGTCTTCGAGGAGACGCCGGTCGCCATCGCCGCGAATCGCGATGAGGGCGTGGATCGTCCCGCCAGTCCGCCGGAAGTCGTCGACGCCGATCCTCGCGTCGTCGCGCCGCGCGACGAGGAGGCCGGGGGAACCTGGATCGGATACAACGAAGCGGGCGTTCTCGCGGCGATCACGAACCGCTGGACCGACCGCGAACGCGAGGGCGAGCGCTCCCGTGGTCTGCTCGTCCGCGACGCGCTGGCCGAGCGCTCGGCGGAAGACGCGGCCTGTGCGGTCGAGCGGGAACTTGACGCCCGCGCTTACGACTGTTTCAACCTGGTTCTCTGTGACGCCGAGACCGCAATCGTGCTCGAATGGGACGGGCGCCTTCGGGTGTCGAACCTGGCTCCGGGCGTTCACACCGTGATGAACGTCGGCCACGACGGCGACTTCGAGGTGCCCGAGCGCCGCCGGGAGCCGGGGGAACGACAGATCGAGAGCGCCCGCCTGTTGGGGCGGGATCTGGCGCCCACACCGGGTGAGGTAGCCGATCCCTGGCTGGACCGGGCCGGCGAGGCCCTCGGCGATCACGACTACGGCGTCTGCGTCCACGCCGACGGGTTCGGGACGCGGTCGTCCTCGCTGATCGCGCTCGACGCGGATGGTCGAGGGACGTACCGGTACGCCGACGGCCCGCCCTGTCGCACGCCGTACGGGACGGTCGAAGCGGACATTTAATTTGTCGCGGATCCCTACGACAGGTATGAGCGTGGCTACTGTTACGGAGGAACTCTCGGAGGACGAGCGCCGGGGGCTAGAGCTCGTCCGGGAAAGGGGCGGCATCTACCAGAGCGACTTCTGGAAGGAACTGGGCATCTCCTCGCGGAAGGGAAGCCGGATCGTCGATTCGCTGATCGAGGCCGACCTCATCCGACGGGAGGAGGCGACCTACAAGGGCAATCGAACGTACTATCTGTCCCCGCGTCCCCGCGATCTTGACTTCTCGCTTCTGATGGCGGGAGACAGGCTCTCGCCGTTCGTCGGTGAGGAGGACATCGACGTCAACGACGACGCCTTCTCCCAGTGGATCATGAGCCTCGCCTTCGAGGAGTAATACTGTCGGTCACGACTCGACAGGCGACGAGCAGGACCGAAATCAGGGCGAGATAGACCCGTTGAAGTCGGCGCGAAACGGCTTCGACTGCTGGTGTTTCCCATATTCCGCACCCCTCTACCACGGACAACCAATTTTCCCTCTTGCGATTA
>JBDGQL010000127.1:0-29787 GCA_042219105.1 Karumarchaeum halophilus (SeqCode)
TGATAGAATTAGCCTCCACCGTACCCGGCGAATATCTATCAGGACTTCTGTCGATCCGTAGACGTCCCTGACTGCGGGACGCCCCGTGTATCGATTCATGAGTTCAGGCAGTCACCTCCAGCGACGCATCGACCGGGGCGTCATCGAACACCAGATCCTCCAGGGCATCGAGGATCCGGTTTGGCCGTTCGCGCTGCCAGACGTTCCGGCCGACGGCGAGACCGGTGGCACCGGCATCCAGGGCCCTGCGAACCCGCGAAAGAAAGGCTTCATCCCCCTCGCGGGAGCCGCCGCTGAGCAGGATTCCCATCTCGCCGGCCGAACGAATCGCCCACTCCATCGACTCCAGGCTGCCGGGGTACTTCACTTTCCCCACGTCGGCACCGAGTTCCAGGGCAACCCGTGCCCCGTAGGCGATCGTTTCGGGGTCCGTATCGTCGCGCACACCCTGGCCGCGCGGGTATGCCCACGCCATGACCGGCAGGCCGAACTTTCGGGCTTCCTCCTGGACCTCGCGGAAGGTCTCGAACATCTCCGGCTCGTGGTTCGATCCCGGGTACAGCGTGTAGCCGACCGCGTCGGCGCCGATCTCCGCGGCGTACTCCACCGAGCAGGTCAGCGGCGACATCGGTTCACCCATGCGGAGGTTCGTGTTCCCGTTGAGCTTCACGATGAGGGACACGTCGTCCTCGTATGAGGGATAGTACGTCTCCGCGATCCCCTTCTGGACAGCAATGGACGTCACGCCGTCGTGGGTGGCGATGTCGAAGACGGTCTCGGGATCCAGTGTCTCCGGAACGGGCGTAAAGTCCGACGGCCCGTGTTCCATGCCGTGGTCCATCGCAAGAACGAGCATCCGGCCGTCACGCGTAATCGTTGAATCTGCCAGCGAACGCATCAGTTTGAAATCCTATTACCACCTATTTAAAAGTTTTTGTCTCTCGTTCGCCGGCTATGTAGCAGTCAGATGCGTACAACAGACGTACTTACTATGTTTTTCGGTCAATCCCACGGAGAGTAGAATACTACGATCTTAGTTAATTATATGGGGTCGTTTCGATTTCGACGTCACGGTGGCGTCTCTCGATCGATCGTGACACGATGGGTCTCGACGTCCTCGTATGCGGCCATCCGGCCACCGACCTCGACGTGGTCGTCGCCGTCATCGACGATTAGCGTCGCCAGTTCCCCCTCGTGGGAAGCACGGGTGTCGACCACTTCGCCCCGGACCGTTCGCCGGTTGCCGGTCAGAACGTCTCGCCCTTCGATCGTGGCGTACAGCCTGCCATCCGTCGCCCGGATACCCTTGATACACCGTCGAACCGAGGCGTAGTTCCGCGGGTACGGCCGGGAGTCGTCGTAGCCTTCGGTCAACAGAAGGTCGGCGGTCGTCCAGAGTACCGTTCCGAAGAATCCCAGCAGGAGAAACCCGAGATTGGACTGGTTGAAGATCACGGCGTACTGGTCGGCGCCGTTCTCCAGCGCTTCGCGGGTCGCGTAGATCGCGTACTCGCCGTCCGCGACCGCCAGTGGCGGGGTCGTCTGCCCGTGTCTCGCCCGCACGGCAGAGGCGACCTCGTCGTAATCAAACTCCTCGCCGGTCGGCACCTCGGTCGCCGGTGAGAGCACTAGTTCGGTGTTAACTCCTCGGTCGGCCGCCGCCACGAGGTCGTCCTCGAAGGATTCGAACAGCTCCGGAGTTAGCGACAGAGTCAGTTCGTACTCCGCGGAGCCGATCACCTCCTCGAAGTACCGGTGTATCGTCGATCGGGACGTGACCAGCGACACCGCCTCGCTCTCCCGAGAGGGGGCGGTGTAGTGGCGCTCTAAACTCGCGACCATGTCCGAAAGCGACGACTGGAGATCGGCAAACGCCTGACTCGGGTCGCGCGCGACGATCCGCATCGGGCGTGACTCGTGCAGTTCGAGCAGGCCGCGCTCGGCGAGACTCCGTGCGGTGTCGTACACGCGTGGCTGTGGAACGTCGGTCCTGTCCGCAACCTCGCTGGCGGTCAGCTCGCCGTGTTCCAGCACGACGAGGTACGTCTCGATCTCGTAGATTCCGAGGTCGAACGCGTCCGCGAGGCGCTCCAGCGACTCGTGTAGTTCCTCGTCTGGCATACGGTAAATTGTAAAGACCGCATACATCAATAGTTCGGTAAACGTACAGCCGACAGTATACGGGTCGACAGAACTGTTGATAGAATTAGCCTCCACCGTACCCGGCGAATATCTATCAGGACTTCTGTCGACCCGTATATCACCTGAAGAGCTTCAGCACCGTGAGCGTCTCGCCCGGGAAACTCACGTCCGCGAGTGCGACCGCGTGAAAGCCATGCCGCCCGGCATACGCGGTAACCTCATCGGCGCCGGTGTAGGTGCTGACGAGCAGAAAGGCCACACCGTCGGGCGCGAGAACGCGATCGAGGTCCGCGAGAAACTGCTCGATGACGGTCCGGCCGGATGCGCCCCCCGAAACCGCGACGGCCAGCCAGTCCGAGCGCTCCGATCCGGGGACTGTCGGCAGATACGGCGGGTTGAACACCACCACGTCGAAGGAGTCGGACCTGAAGGGGTCCATGAGATCGCCCCGAACTGCGTCGAGACCGTTCTCCCTGGCGCGGCGGCAGGCGTGCGGGTTGAGGTCGACCCCGACAACCGGGGCGTTCGTCGTCTCCCGGACCCGCGCTCCGATGTACCCCGTTCCAGTCCCGACATCGAGCAGCCGATCGGGGGCTTTGATATGTTCTGTGACCGTCTCGGCGAGCAGTCGAGAGTCCTCGGCCGGTTCGTACACCGTAGAATCGAGTCCGCGGCGCTTTGCGAGGTCAGTCATTCGTCCGTCTCGCCGGGGTCGGGCGGCGCGCCCGTCACGGCGGTCTCATCAGCTGGGCGAACGCCGCGATCATCGGGGCGATCCGAGAGTTCGCGCTGTGGGAACGGGATCGTGATGCCTTCCCGGTCGAAGGCAGTTTTCACTGCCCCGATGACGGCGGTCTGGGCGCGCCACCGCCGCCGGGAGCTGGGCTTGTCGATCCAGAACCGGAGTTCGAGAACGATCGCCGAGTTGCCGAACTCCTTCATCACGACCTGTGGCTGTGGAACCGAGAGTATCTCGTTGACGTCGCGCATCGCCCCGGTCGCGGTGTCGACCGCCAGGTCGAGGTCGGTGTCGTAGTCCACGCCGACCTCCAGACGGATCCGCAGGCGACCTTTCCGTGTCCGGTTTACGATCTCCGAGGAGCCGACGACGTCGTTGGGGACCTCCACGTACTCACCGTCGAAGGTCTGGATGCGCGTGTTCACGATCGAGATCTCCGTGACGATCCCCTCGCGCTCGCTGATGCGCACCCAGTCACCGATCTCGAAGGGGCGCGCGATCATCAACACGAAGCCAGCGATCAGAGAGCCGAGCGTCTGCTGGGCTGCGAGGCCGATGACGATCCCCAGGAACCCCGCCCCGAGGAGCAGCCCGCCGATATTAACGTTCCAGATGCTGAGAGCGATCAGCCCCGTGAAGACGTACAGCGCCACCTGGATCGACCGGAACACCAGCTCCGACTGGTGTCTGGTCAGCGCCGTCGCGTCCTCGGTCAGGTCGTGGATGAACTCCTCGATGAAACCGCCGAGCACGTACACCCCGACGAAGAGCAACACGGTCACCGCCACCTGGGTTACGACGCCCACCGGATCGTCGAACCCGAGAAACGAGAACGCCGAGACGTCCCTGAGTTCCTCGGCCCACACCGACATGATGAGCGTCACGACGACGACGCCGAACACGCCTGCCCCGAGCGTGAACAGCGCGTGGATCTGCCGTACGCGCCCCTCGGCGTCGATCCGTCTTCTGAGCGCTCGTGCGAACCACATCCCGCCCACGAGAAGGCCGATCAGTGCGGCAGTCGCCAGCAGCTTCTCGCCGGGGGCGAGTCCGGGAAAGAGAGGATCGATCCACTCGGGTTCGGTCGTGTTCGCGGTCGTCGTCGCCATGTATCCTCATCCCCCCTCGGCGTCGGCATCAGTACGAACGCCACCGGCTTCGATCGCGGTGTTTGCGAGCGTCGCGAACTGTTCGGGCGAAAGCGTTCCGGGACGCGCCGCGAGCAGGGACTCCTCCGTCGCCTCGACGACCGCGCTCGGGTCCTCGATCCCCGAGATGTGGGTCGTGTTTCTGATCGCGTTGCGGGTCGTCTTCCGCCGCTGTGTGAACACGGCTTTGACGAACCGCAGGAAGAACCTCTCCTCGACGTCGTAGGCCGGTTCCCGCGGCGTCACCCGGACCAGGGCGCTCTCGACCTCGGGGGGCGGGTCGAACGCTTCGCGGGGGACCGGCTCGACGACCTCGACCTCCCCGTAGTGTCCCGACGCGACGGAGAGCCGCCCGTACGCCTCGGTCCCCGGGTCGGCCGCCATGCGCTCTGCGAACTCCTGCTGGACCATCGCGACGAGTGGGCGCTTTCGGGGGAGGAGCCGGAACAGGAGCTCGCTGGCGACGCCGTAGGGGAGGTTCGACACCGAAGCCGTGTGTCCGGGCACGTCGATTTCGAGTGCGTCGCCCCCGATCACCCGGAGCCGTCCGCTCGCGACCGCGGTCGCGAACTCCTCGCGCAGGAACGCCGCGAGCTCCGGGTCGCGTTCGACCGCGATCACGGCGTCTGCCGCGTCGAGCAACCGGTCGGTGAGTGCACCGGTGCCGGCACCGATTTCGAGGACACGGTCGAGATCGAAGTCATCCGCGTACTCCGGGATCCGATCCAGAACGCGATCGTCGACGAGAAAGTGCTGATCACGCCCGGGGTCACCGCGAGTCCCTGCCCGGCGACGTAGTGCGTCCGGGTCACGAGCACCCTCGCGTGGCCCCTCCCGACGCTCGGATCCGCCGTCGCTGCCGGCACCGGTGTCTGCCATTGACACCCGTAGGACGCCACCGGAACTAATACTATCGATCACGACTCGATGGAGATATTCGCCACCTATCGTATACTGTCGGACAGAGACATTGATAATCGAACCCCCGGGGCGGGGGGCCTTCGAATTATCAATACTTCTGTCCGACAGTATACTCCGCCGGGGTCGCGAGCGGCCGCACAACGACACGGTTAAACGCCACGGCACGCCAATCTCACGTATGAGTGAAACCGCCGGCGCGCGCCACTGTGTCTCCTGTGGCCTCTCGGTCTCGGGGACCAACGCCGCCTCCTTCAAGTGTCCCGACTGCAGTCACGCCATCTCCCGGTGTGCGAGGTGCCGCAAGCAGAGCAACCTGTATGAGTGTCCCGAGTGTGGGTTCAGGGGTCCGTAACATGGGGAAAGTCGCCGCCCAGTTGAAAGTGATGCCGGAGAACGCGGACACCGATCTCGAGGAACTGGAGGAGTCGCTGGTCACCGCGCTCCCGGAGGGGGCGGAACTCAACGGGTCGGACACCCAGGATGTCGCCTTCGGCCTCGTGGCGCTGGTCGTCGCCGTCGTCGTCCCAGACGACGAGGGTGGGACTGAGGCCGTCGAGGAGGCCTTCGCCGACACCGATGGCGTCGAATCGGTGTCCGTCGAGAACGTCGGCCGGGTGTAGCCCGGGGCTCTACAGTTCCGTCGACCCGTATAGCGACGTGCAGAACGCACGCTTTATAATGCCTAGCCGACAAGACTGCTCAACTACCATGCCGAGTTCAGACGGACCACAACACAGCACGCGAGAGAAACTGTCGAACGATCCACGGGACCGCGGAACCTCCCCGCCACAGCGCGCGGTCCAGGAGTTCGAGGAAGGACAGACGGTCCATCTCTCCCTGGACCCGAGCGTTCGTGACGGCCGTTTCCACCCGCGATTCGACGGCCACACCGGTGAGGTCGTCGGCAGCCAGGGATCAGCGTACAAGGTGCGCATCAACGACGGGGGCAAGGAGAAGGTACTGATCGCGACCCCGGCACACCTGCGCGCACAGACGTAACATGACGATCTTCAAGGAGAAGGTCAGCGAGGAGTACCTGACGACGGCGGAAGTAAAGGAGATCCTCTCGGGCGTCGAGCGGGAACGCGCCCTCGATGAGAGCCGGGAACTCCCCTACGAGCTCGCGCGGACGATCGAACACGCAAACCGGTTTGCCGTCCTGGAGCCCACAGAGGCCGAGGACCTGGTCGAGGCGCTGCTCGAGATCGAGAAGGTCAACGAGTCGACGGCCTACAAGATCGCGAACCTGAAGCCGGGGGATCGTGACGAACTCCGGGCGATCTACGCCCAGGAGCGCTACACCCTGTCGGGCGACGAACTCGACGAGATACTCAACGTCCTGTCGCAGTACCTATGACATCCTCCGCGCGGTAAACAGAGCGGAGCATACCGTCGGAACGCTCGTCCCTCACGGAAAGGGCGGGACTCTCTCGCTGTCAAAGGCGGGGGACGCCTGTATTACGACGGTCTTTTACACCTTTGGCCCGAATGTTTTGGGGAATGAGCAACGACGCGCTGTCGGTGGTCGAACTTCTGCTCACCGCCCGCCACTACACCGAGACGCGCAATCTGGATCCGAACGATCTCCCACCGCGGATCCGAAGCGTGTACTGGGAAGACGGCGAGATCGAGCGTCCCCTCGCCGTCACCGGCGAGATCGCCGAAACCGCAACCGGCGTTTCCCACCCCTGGGACGCGGTTTCCGAGCTGATGTTCACCGACCGTGATAGCTTCACGGGTGAGCTGCAGATCACCGACGTCGACATCGCCGAGTCGTGGTTTCTCGACCGTGTAGACGCCGATCGTCTGGCGACGAACCCCACGCTGGCCTACGCCTTCGAGGGCCGGGAGGGCGTCGAGGCCGATCACGAGACTGCCCGCGAGGAGAACCGTCCGATCCAGGCCGACCGGGCGTGGATAGACGGCTTGCTCCGAGAGTACTTCGACGAGGACGACGAGGAGATGCTCGACCTCGTCGACGTGCGTGCGCCCCAGGAGATCGACGTCACGCTCGACGATCTCGTGCTCACGCCCGACCAGGAAGAGGAGATCCGCAAGATCGGCAAGGCGATCGAGCACCGCGACTACCTCGCTAAGATCGGTCTCAGCGAGATCGGGAAGCTCCTCTTCGTGGGACCGCCCGGTACCGGGAAGACCAGCGTCGCCCGGTCGCTCGCACAGCAACTCGACCTGCCGTTCGTCGAGGTGAAGCTGTCGATGGTCACCAGCCAGTACCTCGGCGAGACGGCGAAAAACGTCGATCGGACCTTCGAGGTCGCAAAGCGCCTCTCGCCGTGTATCCTGTTCATGGACGAGTTCGATTCGGTGGCGAAAACGCGCAAGTCGGACGAACACGCCGCCCTGAAGCGTGCGGTGAACACCCTTCTGAAGTCGATCGACGAGATCAGCCTCATCGACGACGACGTCCTGCTGATCGGGGCGACGAACCATCCCGACCAGCTGGACTCGGCGGCCTGGCGGCGGTTCGACGAGATCGTCAACTTCCCCAAGCCCGACGCCGGCATGCGCGAGGGCATCTTCAGCCTCATCGCCCGCGAGATGGACGTCAGGGAGTTCGATCCCGCCGAACTCGCCGCCAAAACTGAGGGACTCACCGGGAGCGACATCCGGCTCGTTCTCCGGGAAGCCGTCCTGGACGCGCTCACCGAGGATCGTCGCCAGCTCACCCAGGACGATCTTCTGCGGGCGATCGAGGACTTCGAGGAGCGCGACAACCTGAAGAACATGGACATGATCGGGGACGACGCCGACGCCCTGGTTGCGGGCGACGGCGGGGCCCCCGACGGCGGGCACAGCCACGACTGAACCCAAAGGTTGGTTGTTTTTTCCGTAACAGAGTCGCTAATACTGTCGACCGTAATCCGACGAAAATATTCGCCACCCCGGGGTGTCGAATTACGTCACGAACGCACAGCCGACACATCACCCCCGACGATCATAGAAACTCCCGGAACGCTCCGAGTGGCGGGAAGACGAGCGTCTCTCCGCCTTCATCCTCGCGAACCACCGGCCGGACTCCGTCGAGATCCGACAGCAGCGGCGACTGCATGTCCCGCCCGCGCATCCCGTTTATGACTCTCCCGGCTGCGAGTTCGGTGAACGCGGGCAAGACGAGTACGTCGCCTCCCCGATACGTTTCCTCGCCCCACAGGAGACAGGGGTAGCGGACACCCTCGATCTCGATCGCCGGGTGGTCGTGGCCGATGACGTATCGTTCGGCGTCGGCGTCGGGTTGTTCGTGGCCGTGGTGGACGACCGTGCCGTCCCGGAGGCGCGTCTCGGAAACCGGATCTGCAAGCGAGTCCAGCACGACGTCGTGGTTGCCACGGACGACGACGAACGCCGCCCCGGCGGCCTCGGCCCGGTCGCGGATGCCCTCGAACGTCCCGGCCACACCCTCCGGGATCGTCGAGAAGGAGTGACACACGTCACCCGCGAGAACGACCGTTCCGGGTTCGAACGTCTCGACCAGCTCCGCCAGCCGGGACTGGATCGCCTCCCGTTCGGGCAGGGGGAGTTCGACGTTCGCGGTCCGGCTCCGCCCGAGGTGGAGGTCAGCGAGAACGAGCGCGTCCGCCCCGGGCAGGTAGACAGCCCTCTCCCGGACGGAGAACCACCGATCCGGACGCGTTCGTTCCGCGGTAGCACCTGCCGGTCCGGGATCCCTATCGCTCATCGACGCGGAGCGCCCTTCCGAGGTCGACCTCGGTGTTGGTCAGGACGTACAGCGCTTCCTCAAGCAGGTCGAGGAGTTCGGGAACGATCCTGGCCACGAGGAAAGCGATCACCACGAGCGCGACCACGGACAGACTCTGTGCGATGACGCGATCCGCGATGAAGTACGACACCAGCCCGGGATCGCTGTAGCCGACGATCGAGGAGATCTGCGCGACGAACACCTGGAACCACTGGTTGCCGAAGGCGACCGCGATGAACACGTTCCGTATGATGTTGAGGACGTAGATGATCCCGACGGCCGCGGCGCCCGCCTGTAGCTTCCGGGTCAGGGGTGCATCGAGCGCCGCGATCAACCCGGCGAAGATCGTCATGCTCCCCAGTCCGGTGCACGCGAGGATGATGTGTGTCTGGTAGGTGTGACCGCCGGTTGTGAACGCCAGCCCGCTCTGGTAGCCTGCCGGACTCTCCTGGAGCACGACGTCGTACCCGAGCCACGTGATGACCGCGTAGGTCTGGCCCGCGACGGCCTCGATGGCGGTCTCTCGGAGGAGGGCAATGGTCTCGAATGGCAGATATATGATGCTCATCACGGCGACGGCCTTGGTGAGCGTGAACAGCGAGTCCCGCCCGGACCACAGCAGATACCCCGCGTACACACACGCCGGGACCGCGAGGACGGACAGCCCACCCTCGACCAGACTCCGGTCCACGAAGAGGAATCGGGGGACGAGAAGCAACCAGAAGACGCCAAAGACCCCCCACGCGCCGGCGCCGACCGCCCGGCTGACCCGGTTGGGCGACCCGAGCGCCCACGCTGCGGCGCGCGACTTGAGCGCCCACGCTACGAGGAACGCAACGGCGACGACCCACGCGACTGCGTTCGTCGTGGCGAGCGGAACGGGGTCGATCATAGGTCAATCCACGAGCTAAGACTACAAAGAGTTGACGGCTCCCGAACCGACTCTGATGGGAGCATTTACTCCGTGCGGTGAAGACGGCTGCCTGGAGTGCCGAGCGAGCGAGAAAGACGCCGGTCACGGCATCGGCCACGGCGTTGCGGTTGCCCGTTTCGATAACGTCGGTCGCCAACTAGAGGACGTTCAGGCACGCCTCGGCTATCGTGAGCGGCACGCCGATGGACTGTTTGAGCGCGGTCTGGTCCAGTCCGCCATCGGATGCCGGGAACAGGTCGGCGACGACTTGCGCGTCCGTCTCGGCCAGTCCCAGGAGGTTACTTCGCTCCCTCCGGAGTCGGTCACGCACCGCAGCCAGGTCCGGGGCCACAGCCTCGTCCTCGTTGTTCTCGACAGTGTGGATACAGACCATCTCACAGAGTGCAGCCCCGATAGCACCGACGACAGCCGTCGCTGATCCTCCGGCAGGAGTCACCCGTTCCGACGCGATACTGGAAAGGAATTCGTCTAAAGACTGATCGCCACCGTTCATTGGTCCTGATTGCTCAGAGAACAGGGACACAGGTACACTTTGGGGCATCCGGATCCTTCGTCGAAGCCACCAGCGTCACGAACATCTCCGGGAACAGGTGTACCCCGCGTGGGTCCGAAGGGACACCTATGCCCGGTTTTCCGTCGCCGCTCGGCGGGGACGACGACTCGCTGTTCGATAGCGACGACGAGTTCGTCCCCGAGCACGTCCCGATGCCGAACGAATTCCTCGACGGCCACGACGTACTCGCGGGGAGCGACCACGTCGCGTTCCACCAACTGACCCGCGAGCTGTTCGAGGAACGGACAGTCTACGACATGACGTTCAACTACAACCTCGCGCGGCTGAACCTGGATACGCGCCACGAGAACGCTGGGTATCGATACGCCATCGAGCGGGGCGATGCCGACGACGCCATCCAGCCGAAGGGGATCGATCAGGTACTCCGCGCGGAGTTCACGCCGACGACGCCGTTTTGCCCACAGACTCACACCCTGACTATCGGCTCCTTCCGGGCCTGGAACGGGCTCGCCGACCGCCACGAGTACGACCTGGTTCGGGTCCGTGCCGCTCCGATGCACCACCAGGCCGAAGCCATCAACGACCAGCTCGCGGAACTCGAAGAACGGTATTTGGAGACCGGCGATGTCTCCGCCGACCCCGAAGATAGCGCCGCGGTCGGCTCCACACCGATGGAGCGGGCCCGGGAAAACGAGGGGCCCAGCCGAGGGTCACAGGATGCTCCCTTCTGAGAGCGTAGCTGGTTGGTCCCCTTACAGTCAGGCTACTGAATGGTCCCTGAGGACCTATCTTACTGACCAGAAGTGATACCTCCGGTGGGTCAGTCGCTACATACGCACGGATGGGACTCTGGAAGGGCCGCCTTCCCTAACTACCGAACCCATGGACCGAAATGACCGAGCCATCACGACGTTCATGATGCTCGGTCATGGGATGTTTCACACTTACGAACTGGTCATCCCGATCTTCGTCGGCATCTGGCTCGAAGTGTTCTCGACTACGCCCGCGATCCTCGGGGTAGTCGTCGGAGCGAGCTACGGACTCATCGGTATCGGGGCGCTTCCTGCCGGGATCCTGTCGGATCGCTTCAGCGCCAAGCGTCTCGTAACTGTCTGCATGCTCGGTATGGGAGGCGGATTCCTCGTCGTTGGCGTCGCCCCAAATCTGATCGGACTCTCACTCGGCCTGTTGATCTGGGGGGTCGCGGCCAGCATCTACCACCCGGCTGGACTCTCACTCATCAGTCGTGGCGCGAACGCACGGGGCATGGCCTTCGCTTACCACGGCGCCGCTGGGAACTTGAGCGTTGCCGTCGGTCCGCTATTGGGTGCCCTCCTCCTCATGGTCTTCCCCTGGCGGACAGTCGCACTGCTACTCGTCGTTCCCGCTATCGTTGCTGTCGCCGTGACCGGCCGTCTTCAGTTCGACGAGACGGCTGCCGCCGATCCGGAACCCCCGTCTGCTGGTGGCCCCAACGCGTCCGGAACCATCCCTGGGTTTGTTTCCAACTCCAGGGTGTTGTTCGCGAGCGGGTTCGTGTTCGTCTTTGTCATCGGCAACCTCTATGGCCTCTATTATCGCGGAGCCTTCACTTTCCTCCCGAAGATCCTGGCAGAACTTCCCCTCTTCGAACCGGTCGCCGTTGCGGGCCAGGCGTTCGACCCGAGCCAGTACGTGTACTCGGGACTGCTCGTTCTCGGAGGAGTCGGCCAGTACGTCGGCGGGAAACTCGTCGAACAGTACCGGGCAGAACACGTGCTGATTACGGAAATACAAGGAGAAAGCCTCGCGCTTCAGCGCGGGGATGAATCCGGCATGACATTCGACAAACCACAAGACAGAGCCCACCCGTAATCCATACGTTTATAATAATAGACATTCTACTCCCGCGTGTGAGCGACTGGCCACAACGAACGAACACGTACACTGCCGACCCGGTCAGTGACCGGTATCGGCAGTGCTTGTTCGACTGGCTGGCCGCCCACGCCCCACTCTGGAATCAGATCACCTACCTTCGCCGCCAACAGTACTTCAGCGAAGACGGCGATGTCTGGGACGCTGCGTACACTGATCTGTACGAAAAGTACGCACCACTGCTTGGAAAGGCAACGTGCCAACAAATCGCCCGGAAAAACAGCGAGGCCTGGCGGAGCCATTTCGACCTCCTCTCGAAGTACCGTGACTCCTCGAACCAGGCCGTGACGGAGAAACCGTCACCGCCCGGATACTGGGGGAACCGGCAAGAGGGATACGACTTGCACGGCCTCGTTCGGAACGATCTGTACGCCTTCGACTGGACCGAAGATCGAAGTACAGTCGAATTCGGCGTCGGTCCCGTACTCGAAGACCGGTACGACTTCGGCCACAACGAACGCCTCACTCTCCAGGTGCGTGGTGATCCGCAGTGGCGTGGCGACGACAGTCGATTGGAGCTCATCTACGATGAGCATGCTGAGACGCTTCGTGTCCAGCATCCTGTTCGCATTCACCCAGATGCTGTTCACCAACAGCGTCAGGATGCATTCACCCATACACTCGATTCCGAGAACACGACCAACTCAGCCGCAATCGATGTCGGCGCAAACAACACGCTCGCTGTCGTCACCGAAGACGGTGACACGGCAGTGTACCATGCTCGCCCGGAGTTTCAACGGTTCCAGAAACAATCGGAGCGAATCGCCACGCTGCAATCGGAACTTCCGGACAGTCAGTACACGAGTAGCCGGATCCAACGTGCGTACGATAGACGAACGCGGCGACGTGATCACAGCCGTGACGCGGCGGTCAAACACGCCGCTGAGTGGCTCCTTGAGCGGAACGTCTCCACTGTATACGTCGGTGACTTGATGAGGTACTAGAGACGCACTGGTCTGCTGACGTGAACGAGAAGACTCACGCATTCTGGTCGCATCGGCAACTCGTCGAACGGATCACACTCACGTTCGGTGACGTTGGAATCACCGTCGTGGAGACTGATGAGTCTAATTCGAGTAGCGAGTGTCCTGATTGTCGGAGTGAAACAATCGCCCGGAATGGCGATCAGTTCCGATGTGATGCGTGTGACCTGGAGGCGCACGCAGACGTTGCTGGGGCGTGGAACATCCTCCAGAAGGAAGTTGGGCCGATGGCTCGGCCTGCTGCCCTGTCTGCTGAACGCGGCAGGGACACACCCACGGATGGAGCGTACTGGGAGTGGAACGACCACGACTGGATACCTGCCGACTTTAGGGAACAACCGTGGTCAATTGACCAAACCAGCCTCAGCAAACCCGCAAGTTCGCAGCCGGGGTAATCAACTGGGTGGATTACCCACGGAGGAATCCTCGCGCTTCAGCGTGGGGAGGAAGTCAACAACTTCGTGATCCTCGTGATGACCGCGCTGGCGTTCCTGCCTGCCGCCAACGTGGGGCTTTGGCCGCTTCTCATCGTCTCCGGGAGCCTGGGGTTCTTCGTGTTTCTGCAAGCTCCGGTCAATCAGGAACTCGTCTCGAAACACGCGCCCCTGGATCTCCGGGGGCTGTCGTTTGGCTGGACGTACGCCGGGGTGTTTGGAATCGGCGCGTTCGGATCGGCGGTCGCGGGTGAGATCCTGTCGCTGTGGTCCGTCAGGATTCTGTTCGTCGTTCTCGCAACCTTTGCCGTGCTCGGGGGTGCCCTCGGCGTCTTTCTGGACCGACGGACGGTCTAGTCCGATAGGTCGTTACGATGGTGTCGTCTCAAACGGCCCCCCATACTCCGCCCATGCGTCGATACCGCCCTCATAGAAGGCAACGTCATCGTATCCAAGCTCACGCAATACCGCGTAGACGAAACTCAGCCGCCGTGCCGTGTTGCAGTAGAGCCTGATCGGCCTGTCGGGCGTGATTTCATGGGCTTCGAGAACTACCTCTTTCTCGGTACGGGGCTTGAGTTGTCCCGTCTCGCCATCAATGAGGGATCGCCACTGGAAGTTGACTGCACCGGGGAGATGAACCACGTCGTATTCAAGTGGATCGCGGGTATCCACGATGACAGCATCAGTACCGAGCGCTTCTTCGAGTTCGGAGGCACCCACGAGAGGGTCACCGGAACGGCGCTGGCAGGTGTAGTCGGTCGCCCGTGTCGTCGGCACGGTCAAAGTCGTCCGGTGGGTTCGAGCCCAGTTGTCGAAATCCCCGTTGAGGAGATAGAGCTGATCGAGATCGTGCCCGAACACGCGCGCCGTCACGAGAAACCGCGACGCGTATACGCCGTGATCACCGTCGTAGGCGACGATCCGGTCGTTGGACGCGATCCCGGCTTCGCTCAGAAGCGATGCGAAGTCCATCGGTGTCGGGAGTTTTCCTTCCATCTCCCCGGTCGGGTCGCGAAACCGGTCGAAGGGGATGTTAACCGCGCCGGGCAGATGACCCTCAGAATACTGGTCTTCGCGGCGGACATCTACTACCGTACTGTTCGTTCGGGCAGCGGCAACCCATTCGGGAGTGACGAATATCTCAGGCATGCGTATCCCCCATCCATTCAACCGATGGTGCCGGTCGTGGACGGCTCAGTATGGCGATTTGCTCTCATGGTCGGGAAGCGTCTCACAACCGAACGCGAGCACGAACGACGAGGGATCAATCGGCGTCTGCTTCGGATCGTCGTTCGGACAGTTCTTCCCAGAGTTCCGTGCAGCCACATCCATTAGTGACATCGGCGAGATGACTACGGTATGACCCGTTCGCACTCTCGTTTTCGCTTTTCTTGTCGGTCGAAGCCATTATGAGCGGACCCGGTCAGGCGACGATTTCCTCGGGGCTCGGACGGACCGTGTCGGCGTATTCAGTCAGCGACAGGTCCTGTTCGTGAGCGTCTTCGATGCTTTGCTCGATATTCTCGAAGACCTCGTCGTCGGCCTTTTCGAGGTAGACGGTCAGACCATCGCAGTCGCTCACGTGGACCAGCATGGTGGGGAGCTGTCGAAGCGCTTCCTGCTTTTCGTCCTCAGTAAGCGACTCTTGTTGGGTGAGTTCTCCGAGCGTCCGGGCCGCTTCGATGGCCTCGTCGTGTTCAGCGACCAGTTCCTTGACCTTCTCCTCGCCGAAGAACTGGATGAGCGCCGGGTACAGCGCGTCCTCTTCGTACTGGAAGTGGGGACCGGCGTGTTCGTTGGCCTTCTCGACGAGTTCGCGCGCCCGTTCGATATCCCCTTCCTCGATGGCATCCGACAGCGCAAGCAGCGTGTCTCTGACTTCGCGGTGCTCCCCTTCGAACGTCTCGATGACGCGCTCTCTCACGTCGCTCATACATGTGACCTGACGTACGCTGGTCGGTTTATACTTCGCCCACAGGTGAGTATACTCCCTACCTGTGACGCTCTAATTCCCCGAGAATGGCGTTCAAACACTTATTCTCGCCGAATATCTTCGGTCGATCCATGTCGTCCCTCGGGCTCCCGATTACCGGAAAGATATACTGGTAAATGGTCTTCCGTGCCTCTCCCAGCAGCGATTACTTGAACCCGATGCGAAGATGTTCACGCCAACATTCGGCACGGGCGCTCGCGTTCATGCCCAGATCCTACGACCCGGGATCCACCGAGGCCAACGCGACGTTGCTCGTGGTGACCCAGGAGACATCAGGTGGGTCGTTCGCACCGGGTGACGCACCGGAGACGATCGAGGAGTCACAGGCCGCCATGACGGACCTCCCGCCCGAAGACGACTCGATGTCGGTCCTGATCTACGGGGACGGGATCGTGTCCACGGAGATCATGGACTCGATGATCGACAGCGTCCTGCTCGTCGGACCCCTGGCACTCGGATTCGTTCTGTTTGTGCTCGTGGTCGTCTATAGGGATCTCCTCGACATTCTGCTTGGACTCCTCGGGATCGCGCTGGTCCTCGTGTGGACGTTCGGCGTGATGGGGTGGTTCGACATCGCGTTCAGCCAGCCATTCATCGTCGTACTCGTCCTGCTCATTGGCCTATCCATTGACTATGGGCTACACATCGTGATGCGATATCGCGAGGCTCGCGAGTCCAGTGAGACGCCTCCTCATCGAGCGATGGCCGTCGCCCTCGGTAGCGTGGGCATCGCGCTCGTTTACGTCACCACGACGACCGTCATCGGATTTCTCTCGAACCTCACGAGTCCGCTGGGCATCTTCCGAGAACTCGGGGTCGTCAGCGCGATCGGGATCGTCGCCACGCTCCTCGTGTTCGCGCTCCTCGTCCCGGCTCTGAAAGTCGAACTCGATAGGTTCCTCGAGGGGCGCGGCATCGATCGAACAAAACCTGCAGTCGGGACGAGCGGCGGCCAGATCAACCGCTTCCTCGATACCGGCGCGACGCTCGCACGAAAAGCCCCATATGCTGTTATCGTCGTCGCGCTCCTCATCAGTGCCGTCGGTGCCTACGGCGCGACGGGCATCGACGCCAGTTTCGAGCAGTCGGACTTTCTCGCGGAGGATCCCGACGACTGGTTGAAGGACCTACCCGAGCCGATTGCGCCAGGAACGTACACGGCGGCGACGGCGATCGACACGCTCGACCGGGATTTCATCAGGCAGGACACCACGGCCACGATACTCCTCAGGGGTAAAGTCAGCGACCCCGCGACCCTCGATCGGCTCGATACGGCGCGCGCAAACGCAAGCGCCATGTCCGCGACCGGGACGTACGCCGGCGGCGAGACTGCGATCACGGATCCGATAACCGTGATGAGCCGGGTCGCGGCGGAAAACGCCTCGTTCAAGGACACGCTCACAGCCGCCGACACCGACGGCGACGGGATTCCCGACGAAAACGTGACTGCAGTTTACGATGACCTCTACCGCATCGCGCCCGAGGAAGCCGGAGACGTCATCTATAGAGAGGACGGCAAGTACCGGGCGGTCCGGATGGTCGTGACGATCGACGGCGGTGTCGCTGACGATGCCGTTCGGGACCAGATGGAGTGGATTGCCGCCGACGCCGACGGAGAGGGCGTTTCGACGATCGCTACGGGCGATATCATCGTCAACCAGATCACGGCGGATCAACTCGCAGAGACGGCGCTCTTGAGTCTGGTCGTCGCGCTGTTGTCGGTACTCGTCGTCCTCGCAGCCGCGTACCGATTCACAGAAGGGAGTGCTTCACTCGGGGTCGTCACGATACTCCCCGTCGCGTTCACCCTGACGTGGGTACTCGGGGCGATGGCGCTGCTGGACATCCCGTTCAATATCGTCACTGGCATGATCACCGGACTCACGATCGGTCTCGGCGTGGACTACAGCCTCCACGTCAGCGAGCGCTTCAACCAGGAACTCGCCGACGCAGAAACGGTGGCAATGGCACTGCACGAAACGGTGACCGGGACCGGCGGTGCGCTACTGTCGAGCGCCGCGACGACCGCCAGCGGATTCGCCGTGTTGCTCGTCGCCATTCTCCCGTTCCTCCAGTCGTTCGGACTCATCACCGCACTCACCATCGTCTTCGCATTCCTCGCAAGCGTGTTCGTCCTCCCGAGCCTGCTGGTTGTCTGGGCGCGGCTCGTGGGACGCGACCCGGTTACAGAAACGGGATCAGACGGAGGCGCGACCGCGGATGCCCGTGACACAACGGGAGATGACGGTGAGCCAACCGGAGATACCCATGAGGAGGGCCGACGGTCAGTCGGTGGTGATGATACGGCCACCGTCGTCGGGGATGTCTTTCAGCGCGTCTCTCGCTTTGCTGTTTGACGTTACACAGTTCTCGTAACTACGCTCGCTCTTCGATGGTTTTCATAGCTCGTTCGTATGCATCCTCAGACGCCTCCTCGATCTCAGTCGCGCGGCGTTCGATGTCAGCGACGAACGACGGATCGATCACCTGCTCCGTATTCCTCCGCGCGGTGAAGATCGACGCACGGAGTGCGGAGTAAGCGAGGAAGACGCCGGTGCCAGCATCGGCGACTGCGGTTCGGGTACCTTTCGCCGTGACCTCGGTGGCTATCTCGAGGACAGTTAGAGACGCGTCGGCTATCGTGAGTGGAACGCCGATAGATTGTTTGAGTCTGGATTGATCCACCTCGTCGCCAGACACCGGGAACAGGTCGGCGATAACCCTCGCATCCGTGTCCGCAAGTCCCAGGAGATGGCTTCGCTCTCTCCGAAGGTCGTCACGCGCATCGACAAGGCCTCCCTCCACAGCCTCGTACTCGTCTTTCTCGATGGTGTGGATACAGACCATCTCACAGAGCGCCGCCCCGATGGCACCGACGACTGCCGATGCGGTCCCTCCGGCTGGTGTCACCTGCTCCGATGCAATACGAGAAAGGAGTTCATCGAGCGTCTGCTCGCTGTAGTCCATCACCCCCGATTATCGACAGGGCCGCAGGTATGTTTTGTGGGCGACTCCGTAGCAATGATCGCTATCACTCACAGACCTCCTGAATATACTCGAACTGGTTTTCGATCTCCCGGCGGCGCTGGCGCTTGATCACCGTCGCGTCGAAGATGGGGCCGACGAACGATGCGTCGAGCGCGAACTCCGTCTCCACACTGACCGTCGTCCCGTTGGACCCCTCCGCGAGGCGGTACTCGGTGGTCATCGTCTCGAAGATACCGTCGCGTTGCTCGTAGGCGAGAACGATTCCGGGACGGTCGATCACCGCAAGCGAGAGTTCGATCTGCAGGAACCCGACGCTGTTGGCGATGTCGATGTGCCCGCCCGTGGCGCGACCATCGGCGAACGTCGCGTTGGTGACGGTCACCTCCTCGAAGTCCGCCCCGAGCATGAACGACTCGAGATCTAGGATCGCCTCACGCACCGGGTCTTCGGGCGCGGCGATCTCGCGTGAGAACGATACTGATTGCATACATCCCTTTTCGTGGTCACCGGGTTGAACGCTTCGCCACACACGTTCGGCGCCTACCGCCGAAATAGCGACCACAGGATGACCGCAAATCCAAGGGCGGTGAAGGCACTCTCCACGACCAGCGCGAGACTCCGCGACAGCGGCAGAACCTGATCGACCGCCCCGGCCAGGAGCGCACCCAGCGTGACGAGCCCGAAGCCGGTCGCGAGCGCCCCCAGTGCCGCCGCCTCCGTGCGCCGGTACGCCCGGTACGCGTACAGCGTGATCGCGCCACCCGAGAGGAGAATCAGCGTTTTCAGCACTACGATCGTCGGCCAGAGTGGGTCGATCACGCCAGTGGCGAGGAGATCAACCGTTCCAGCGCTGAGAGAATCGATCATATCACAATCACCACGGTCAAGACGATAGAGACGCCCCGGCCGTCTCCTCCATGTGCCGCTTGATGATCTTGCCCTCCGCGCGGTGGAGCGTCTCGCTGCAGGTCGACTTCGCGATCCCGACTTCCTCCGCCAGGCCCGTCAGCGAACAGGCCCGTGGAGTGTCGTAGTACCCGGCCTCGATTGCCGCATCGACCAGTTGGCGTTGCTGGTCCGTCAAAAACTGCTCGGCGGCGAACTCCCCGCGGATGTACTCGACATTAAATTTGATCCCGAACGCGTCGAGTTGCTCGGTGAGTGCTGACAACCGTTCCCGGGGTGCGGTTACCTCCCAACTCGCCTCGCCGTCGACGATGTCGAAGGGCATCTCGATCGGCACGCCCGACCCCTGCATCGGTGCCAGAAGCAGCGGCTCGGTCGTCTCGAACTGGAGCAGTACCGTCTCCTCGGTTCGTCGGAACAACTCGATTTCGGTCACCTCGGACGTCCCCTCCATGTCTCGGAGAACTGCGGCCAAGTCCGCGGCGGTTATCTCCAGCAACCCCACCCCATCATTATCCCCCGGGATGGCGGCGAGGATCCGGAAGCAGGCATCGGGATAAGACTGCGAGATCTCCCCGATCCAGACTCCCTCCGGGAGCGTGAGCGTGAGTTTGGCCTGTGGCATGGTCGTAGTTCTCAATCGAACCCCGACGGATTGTTGCCGAACATATTCGACTCGGTTACGCGGACTGCCCAGTTGACCTCCTCCCCCGCGTGAACGCGGGGGAATCCCGAGCGTTGGGATATTAGGGTTTGCGCGTCATTCGGCGGTTGTTCGCGGTTGGAATCCGTGAATCCGGCTGAATTGAATGACGCGAGGCTGGGCCAAACAGCCGTTACCGCTATCCCCCAAGGGAGGAGTCACGGGTAGCGTTTTCTGTCTGATGTTATCGGCTCCGTTCACGTCGCCATGTGCGACAACGCCACACCGGTCGCATTTCCACAGTCCACGTTCAACACGGCTGTCACCATCCTCGTGCCCACAGACACTACACGACGATGATGTCCCGCGTTCGTCCGGCATTTCTACCTCGATACCACGCTCACGGGCTTTGTAGTCCAACAGGTTCATCACCCGCTTGTACGCCCAGTTGTCCAGACGCTTGTTGCCGTGTCTGCCCCAGTCATCGTCGTCTACACCGCTCGGGTCGCCCACAACGAGCGTTCCAACGTTGTGGTCAACACACCGTTCCACGATGTCTTTCGAGAGGGCATGGAGGAAGTGGTCTTTGCGCCGTGACAACTTCTCCCGCGCCCACTGTGCTTTCTGACTAGGGCCATGCGGCCCTTCTGTCTGGTATTCTTCTTGCTGGAAGTAGTGCTTGTCCTCACGGAGTGTGTTCCCCGGATACAACAGAGCGTCGTCGGGGAACGCAACTGCGGCAGAGTTACAGATACCAAGGTCAACCCCTGCTATCTTCTCGCCAGGTGACTCTGCGTGTATCTCTTTTTCACAGACAACGTGCAACTCCCAGCGACCTTTTGCGGTGTTGTAGACGGCCCGTACCTGCTGGATGTTCACAAGTTCAACCTCTGGTGGGGCTTGGTACTCGCAGAGGACGAAGTCGTGCCTGTCTTTGTGGGTTTTGCCTTTACTCAGACGGATTCTGTCGTGTTTCGTGTCGTGTCGGAAGCCTTTCTGCTTCCACGTCACGGTCGAGCGTGGGTGTTCTTCGTGGACTCTGTTGCCGTCGCTGTCGTAGTAGTTGCGCTTGCGGTAGCCCGGTGGGTTGTCCCGGTCGTCGTCGGAGCCGAACCACGAACTGAACGCTTCAGAAAGCTCTTCGAGAACTTTCTGGCTGGACTGGCTGTGCAGTCCTTTGTATTTAGGGTGGGTTTTCAGTTCGCGTTTGAGTTCGTCTTCGTCGGGTATTTCGCCGGTTTCATCCCACTGGTTTCGGGCGTAGTAGTTGGCGACGTCGTGAGACTACGTCTCACGGGCTATCAGACGTAGTCTGATAACGTTCCAGAGTTTGGATGCCGACCAGCCGTGTCTGTCAAGCGCACCTCCCACTTGCGAGTGGTTCTGGATGCGGCAGACATAGGTACGGCGTGTTGTCGGCATCCGTACTGGTTGTTATGAACTCCCGTGTTTTAAATACTGTGGAATATCCAGCCGTGGTGTCGGCGGTGGACTGTTTCACCGAGTGACGGCGCGTATCCACGGCCTGAAGGCCGTGGTATTGCGCCTGTGCGGCGTATAATATCACGAGCGGAGGAGGCCCCCGAGTGAGCGATGCCGAGGCGGTTTCGCGGTGGGCGCGCGGGTTCGTCCTCCACATGGTGTTCGGGAAGGCCTACTCGCTGGTGCCCTCCTATACGGGTCGACAGAACTGTTGATAGAATTAGCCTCCACCGTACCCGGCGAATATCTATCAGGACTTCTGTCGACCCGTATACTTCGAGCGAGAACTGGCAGTTCCGTGGGCGATGCCGGTTCATCTCTCGCTCACAATCTCGGGCGTCGGGGCGCTCGTGCTAGGTCACCGGTCGGGAGACGCCCTCCTGACGCGGGTCGGGAGCTGGCTGTGGCAGTGTTCGTGGGGGCGCTGCTCTGGTCGGTGCGTGGGAACCTATCGGGTGCGGCGACGGGGACTGGCAGCGCGAACGCCGACCGGCGGGGCGTCGATCGGATCGCGAACGCGTTCGTCCCGGTGGCACTCGCGTATCTCCTCACGGGGTCCTACGCGATGGCCGCGACCGCGTCGGGTTCTACGGCGTCTTCGGGGGCATCCTCGCCGGAACCGCCGGCATCGCGCTCGGGCTCTGGTTCGTCCACGACGGGGTGAGCGCCGATCTCATCCGGCTCCACGTCCGCCTGAACCTGCTCGGCTTTCTCGGACTCACGATCATCGGCGTCGCCTACCAGTTCTACCCGCCGGCCGTCGGAACCTTCCGGGGTGCCTCGGACCGGACCGCGCTCGCGTCTATCGCCGCGATCCTTGCCGGACTGGGGATCGAGGCCGTAGGCGTTCTGCTAGGTGGGCCGCTGCTCCCGATACTCGGACGCGCCGTCGCCCTCGGTGGAACAAGTCTGTACGCCGGGCTCATCATCGGGTTGTTCAACGAGCGGTACTGGTCGAATTAGCCGGCTAGCGACGCCGCTAGCCGCTGTGCGGAACGGATCCGCCCCGGGATTCCCGCCCGCGATTCGTAGTTGGCACGGAGGTGAACGCCGTCGGGGAGCGACACGCCGTCGAGCGCATCCCAGGAGTCGTCGTAGGCGGGCATCGCCCGGGGCCACCGGCGGACGGAGAGGACGCGAGCCGACGCTCCCGTGACACGCTCGAACTCTCGGGTGGCGACCCGCCCGAGTCGATCTTCGGGCCACTCGACGACCCCCGGCCGGATCGCGCCGCCGAGATAACAGGTGTAGACGCCGTCACGATCGAACAGCGCGTCGTTCCATGTCACGCCTCGGGTCGTCAGGTCCTCCCCGAGCGCGACCTGGTAGCCCGCACCCTCGAGATCGGCCTCCGCCCGGAGGTGGACGACGGCGAGCGGGTTGTAGGTCAGCGTTTCCAGACGGCGGGCCGATCCCGAGTCGATCCCCGCGAGGAGCCGGGCGCTCACGTAGGCGGGCGTCGTGAGGACCACCTTCTCAGCCGACATCATCCTCCCTTCGGTCACCAGCCGGTACCCCTCCTCCCGACATCGGATATCGATGACCGGATCTCCCAGGCTGATCGCGTCACGGTGGCGGCGGTACAGGGCGCGGGCCAGCGTCTCCAGCCCGTCGTCGAAGGAGACGGCCGGGGGTGGGTTCCGCCGCTGCAAGCGTGATCGGAGCATCTCGAGGAGCACGCTCCGTCCGACGCCGAATCGATCGAGCGCCCGCGAAAGCGAGTGCTCGACGGGCATCTCGTCGGGATCAGATGCGTACAGCCCAGCGTACAGCGGCCCACCGAGTCGGCGGGCCACCTCGTGTCCAAACGCTCGAGTCAGGTACTCCTCGACGCTCTCCCCCGATTGTGGGGGACCGGACAGCGGTTCGAGCAAGGCGCGGAGTTTCCCCCGGACCGAGAGGAGATCCGTCGTCACCGCGTCCCGAACACTCCGGGGAACGCGGCGGAGCGCGCCGTCGTGATACATGTACAGCGGGAGATTCGGGGCGGAACGCAGGCGATCCTGGAGACCGAGTTCCTCGACCAGCGATTCGACGGCAGGTACTAGCCGGGTCCGCTGGGGCCCGTAATCGATGACACAGCCGTCGGCGCGATCGCTCTCGATGACTCCACCAGGACGGTCGGTTGCTTCGAAAACGATGCTATCAACACCGCGTTCCCGGAGAAAATGGTGGAGTGCTAGCCCGGTGATGCCGCCGCCGACGATTCCGATGTGCATGATCCGTGAGGATTTCTGAGAACGTCCGTTTTGTTTTATCGTATACCGTCGGTCACGACTCGATGGAGATATTCGACGCCCTGGGGTGGCGAATTCCTCCACGAACTTACAGCCGACAGTATTACCGAACTTGTTCCCGGTAGGCACCCTATCATCTTCAACCGGCAAGCACGTTTCCGAACCCCGGGAACGGAGACGAACCAGTTCGGGGTTCGTTTATAACCCTCGACCGAGCCACCCGGTCGACCGCACTCACTCTCGGTCGATCCGCGAAAGCTTCCTGGTGTAACGCCGGATCAGCGACCCGTCGGCATCGAGCAGATCAACCACGACCCGTTTTTCGCCCCTCCGTGATTCGAGTTGAGCCCCTCGAACGGTGAAATCGAACGGCGGCTCCTCGTCGGTCAGGATCGTCCGGTCGCCCGACCGAACGACGACGCGATCGATGCCCTCCGACTCGGAGAGGTGACAGTGGACGTCCGTGCCGTTCTCGTGCTCGCCCTTTACACAGAGCAGGGCTGGATCGACATCGACGCCAGCGTCGCCAAGTGCGGAGGTGAAATCGATCGTCATCGCGCCCGCTGGAAACGTCCCCAGGACGATCACGAGCGCGACGAACACGGCAAGACTCCAGTTGGGCAAGTGGAAGTGGCCGCCCAGCGAGAGGTGCCGCCCTCGCCGCCTGAGCCGCTGGTAAATCGGGATGACGACCAGGTGATGGAAGGGGCCATACCCCACCAGGAGGAATCCGTAGGCCTGTAAGTAGTGCAGGAACGTCCACCCGGGACGATACGAGAGCAGGATGCTCGCCCCCGCCCACGCGAAGAATCCCAGAAACACGAGCGCGCCGGATTTGAGCAACCGCCAACTGACGCTGTTGGCGTAGTAGATCGTGAGCATCGTCCGCCAGCCCGACCGTGCGAGTCGTCGGAGTGTTCGGAGGGGCGAATCGGTGACGTCGTCGCTCATTGCGGGGTGACGATAGGGGTGCCGCCCGCCTCGGCGTTGTCGCGAACACGTTCGGAACGAGAGCTAGACACGGACTACCACCTCGTCAAGGGCTCGGCGCGCCGTCTTCGTGGGGTGCCACTCACCCCCACTCGTTCCCTCGACGCCGTCGAGGCTCGGGTGGGCAGCCCACATCCGGTGGAACGCGTAGGCTGTAACGGCGGCCGCGGGGAGCACACCCCACGCCGGCACCCCGACGCTCCCGTCGACTGCCCAGCCGGCGAACAGAATGGCCAGATAGAGGTTCGACGTGAAAAACGCCCTGACGGCTGCTCCGTCAGTGCCCGCCCGAGCATAGCTGCGGTAGGCTACCAGGAAACAGATCGATCCGACGAGAGCGACGCCGACGTAGGCGCTCCCGGCGAACGGAACGATCGCTCCCGCAAGAGCGACCGTCAAAAGGGACGACCACCAGACAGCTCGCTGGACGTGCTTGCGGGGTGCGATTGCCGGCAGGGTCGCCACGCCGGCGGCGGCAAAATCATCGCGGTAGACGTGTGCGAGTGCCCAGGCGTGAGCGGGCGTCCACGCGAACACGAGCGCGGCCATGAGAAGCGCGGCCGGACCGATCGGTTCGACAACTGACCAGCCGGCGAGCACCGGGAACGAGCCGGCGGAGCCCCCGAGGACGACGCCGCTCGGGTGGTTGCGCTTCAGGCCGACCGTGTACAGCCCGACGTAGGCGATCACGCCGAGCCACATGCAGCCCACCGAGATGGCCGGGAGCGCGAGCAGGCCGACTGCGGTACCGACCGCTAGTGCGAGCGCCGCGAACAGGAGCGCGAGCCGGGAGTCGAGCCGGCCTGCGGGAAGCGGCCTGTCGGCGGTACGCTTCATCCGCGTGTCGAGGTGCCGGTCGTAGTAACAGTTCAGTGCGGCCGACCCGCCGGCGATCGAGGCGCCGGCGATGACGAACGCGACCGTCCGGAGAGGCGGTGCGCCGCCCGCAGCGAACACTGCGCTGGCGCCCGTGAGACAGAGCAGGGCGACGATACGGGGTTTGAACAGCGACAGGATGTCGGTGAGTCGTGTCATAGGTGATGGAGTATCCGCGGTGGCAGTACTCACGGGCCAATCTGCCAGACCTGTGAGAGCAGGAACCAGTTCAGCGCCCACAGGACGACGAACGTCGCGAGGAAGACCAGCGTGAGGACGAACGTCCCTCGCATGCTGTGCTCGTGGACCGGAGCAGCGTCGCCGCCGTCAGCCACGACCGCACGGTCGTCGATATCAACCTCCCCCTCAAACTTCCCACCGAACAGGAGCGATCCGACGGCGATCAGCACGAACAGCGCACCCCCGAGGATGGCGAAAAGCGCCGCGATCCCGAACACCGCGAAGAACGGCTTCGCGGGGGAGAAATTGAATGCTGCTCCGGGGATGTCCATCACCGAGGCGTGGCGACGTGGGACGCCAAAGAGGACCCCGAGGTACATCATCATCAGCACGGCGATCCCCATCGTCCCGGCATAGAGGTACGGCTGGATGGTCGCGAGGATCCCCCCGATCCAGTTGCGGCCGAAGACGAGCTTCAGGACGTAGTAGCCGAGACCCATGAACGCCAGTGTGGTGCCGGTCGCGACGGTTCCGTGGAAGTGTCCGGGGACGGCGAGGGTGTTGTGCCAGGTCATGTTGAGCTGCATCTGGCCCATCATGACGCCCGTGATGCCCCCGAGGAACCCGAAGAGAACGATCGAGAGGATCGTCGAGGAGAACCCGGGATCCTTCCAGGGCGCGGACCACAGCCAGCCGAAGAGGCCGCCGCCCTGTCCCTTCCGGCGACGCCCCGCTTCGAGACCGGCTGGGATGGCGAATGCGTGGATCATCGAGGCGACGACCGCGCCGTAGGCGGCATACGAGGTGTTCCAGAGCCGCCACCCCAGCCCGACGCCGGGGTCGGACATGAGGTGGTGAGCCGCGCCCATGTTGATGAAGAACAGGTAGAGGACGAAGGCGACTCGGGAGACCTTCTGTGAGGCGACCTCGGCGCCGCCGAGCACGTGGGTGAGGAAGTACCAGACGGTGATCATCGCGAGCAGGTTGATCTGCTGGCTGCCGTGGCCGATGATCCAGTACATCTGGCGGTACCATGCAGCGTCGAGATGGGGGACGACGTCGATCCGCCAGAAGAACGTCGGCACGAAGGTAATCAAGCCGCCCACGAGTGCCTCCAGGGCGATGATCGACGTCGCGAACGCACCGAAGGCCACGAGCGGCAGCGTTTTGCCCGGGTTCTCGCGTTTTTCCCGCCAGATCGTCGCGAAGAAGGGAAGTGCCGCGACGACCGCCCCGAGGAGGAACACCACCACGCCGAGGTAAAACGAGGGCGGTGATTCGAGCGGGACGTACGAGGTGAGCAGGGGTGCCTGCATGTCCAGCGCCCGTCCGTTTGCCTTCCAGACCCCGTAGGTGATGACGAGCGCCCCGATCGACATGAGCGCGTAGCCGACCTTTGCGAGGGGTGCGAGCGACAGCTTACGCCCAAGAACGAACGGCCCGCCAACGTAGAGGATGGCGATCTCCATGAACACCATCCAGAAGATGAGCAGGTACCAGGCGTGCACGGAGAGGTACTGATAGAAGTCGGCCGCCCCGAGCAGGTCAATCGCCTCCCAGCGGGTCAAGGCGACGAAGAAGGCGAACACACCGCCGACCGCGAGCGCAACGATCGCCGTCACGCCGAACAGCTTCACCATGTCCTCCGCGGAGCGGTGGATCCGCAGGCCGGTCACGCCACAGGTCCGGAAGCCGTCGTCGTCGTATTCGAAGGTTGCGAGTCCGAACATGGGTCACCTCACGAAGAACTTCGAGTGCATACTCCGGTGGCCAGTACCACAGAACTCGTTGCAGACGACGTGGTAGGTCCCGGGCTCGTCGAAGGACATGTCGAGTACCCACTCATAGCCCGGTAGCACCTGCAGCGAGATCTGCTGGCTCAGGTTGTCCTCGTTGCGCACCGAGAAGCCGTGCTGTACGTCGTAGGCACCCAGGTGGAAGGCGTAGGTCTCGTCCTGCTCTAACACGACGGGGAGGCCGTCCCAGGCCCACTGGAAGGCGCCGACGTAGACGTCTTCGCCGGGCGGAACCAGGACTTCCTCTCCCTCGACGGATCGGGTTCCCGCGTTCTCCTCGAAGGCGCCAACCTTCTCCTGGAAGCGTTCCGGGGCCACCTCATAGGTCTCGCCGACCTGGTTCTGATTCCCGAACTCCGACCACCCGAGCATCCAGCCAAAGAGGGTGAGCGCCCACGCACCTGAGAGGCCGAGCCAGAGCGTCTCGCGCCTGTTCACCTGTCGGTCCCACCAGTTCCCCTCCGGCGAGTCCAGCGGCGTGTCTTCCCCCATGGTATCACCCCGCGGGGATCGTGAGGAGGTCGATCAACCCCAGCACGACGTACGACAGCGTGAAAAACAGGACGGCTGCCAGCGCGAGCAGCCACTCGCTGTCGAGCAGTTGCTGGGGCCACGGTGCTCCCGCCTCCACTGATCGATCATCTCCCTCGGACATACCTGACCGTTTATCGGCATCCTGGGTGATTCTACTGCCGAACGTGTTCGATCCCGTTTTCATACACGGGTCGACAGGAGCCATGATAGATATTCGCCACCTCCGGGTGTCGAATCACGTCACGAACGTACAGCCGACAGTATCACGCCACAACGACGGCGCCCTTCATCACGGTCTGGTGGGGGTCACACTGGTACGTGACCGTCTCGGCTTCCTCGAAGGTGTGGGTGAAGTGGACGCCGGACTCGGTGTGGGTGTCGCTCTCGAAGGACGCTCCCTCCTGGGCGTGGACGTTGTGGCCGCCGCCCACCCCGGTCCACTCCCACTCGATGGTCGTGCCGGTCGAGATTTGCACCGCGGCGGGCCCGAACGCGAGGCCCGTGTCGCCCGCGCCGACCTCGACGGTTACCGTGTCGGACCCGGTCATATCCTCGACCGTTCCGTCGTAGTTGTTCGCCCCGTCCAACCACCCGCCGAAGCCGGAGGTCCCGTCGCCGTTACCGTTCCCACCTTCGGTGGTTCCGTTGCCATTCCCGTTGCCGCCATCGTCACCGTCGCCGGAACACCCCGCGAGCGCGACGGAAGCGAGCGTGGCGGCGCCGGCGCGCTTCAGTATCGTCCGCCTGTCGATCGGATCGTCATCGAACATTACGCTCGACAGTTCGACCCGGGAACACTCCGCGGTTGTGTCGAACATGTTCGCCAGGTGTTGCGGGTTGCGTTCGGTGACCCGGCCGTCGCTCATACTGACTACTCTCGTCTCTTCCCGCCGATCGTCGCCAACGGGAGTAGCGATTGGCGGGAAACAGTGAGAGAAGCCATTATCAGACGGAGTCTGCTGGCGCGAGGCGCTGTTCGGGGAGCGGTCCCCCGTACTCATCGGGAACGAACGCACACAGCGGATCGCTCTCGAGGGGATCACCGGTGTAGGCGTACGCCCGGGACCGGCTCCCGCCACACGCGTATCGGTACGGGCAGGCGCCACACTTCCCGCGGAGCGCGTCCGGGTCGCGCAAGGCGGTGAACAGGTCGGCATCGCGGTAGATATCGACGATGCTCTCCTCGCGGACGTCGCCCGCCGACCGGGGAAGAAACCCGGAGGGATACACGTCTCCGAGATGGCTGACGAACGCGAACCCGTCGCCGGCGGTGATCCCGGCGTTGCGACCGATCCGATCCGCGTCGGGGGTCGTGGGGCTGTCGGCCGCTGCCTGCATCGCCACCCGGCGGTAGTGTGGTGCTTCCGTCGTCTTCACGCCGAATGGCGCCTCCTCGCTGGCCGTGAGTAGCCACTCCATCACGTCCTCGGCGCGCTCGGGCGAGATCGGCTCCAGGGCGCGTCCGCGGCCGACGGGGACCAGGAAGAACACCGACCAGAGGACCGCCCCGAGGTCCGCGACGAGGTCCCGGACTGCGGGGAGTTGCTCGACCGTCTCGGCGCACACCGTCGTGTTGATCTGCAGGGGGACCCCGGCTGCCTTCGCCTGCCGCGCGGCCTCGATCGTGGCGTCGAAGCTGCCCGTCTCCTTGCGGAACCCGTCGTGTGCCGCTGCGGTCGCGCCGTCGAGGCTGAGGGCCATCCTGCGGAGCC
>JBDGQL010000059.1:0-26419 GCA_042219105.1 Karumarchaeum halophilus (SeqCode)
CATCCGCGACGACCGCACCACCGTCCGGACCCGGGACTTCCACCGCGCTATCGACGAGCTCGAGCTCCAGGATGGCGACGACGGCGTCTCACGGACGTTCGCCTAACTGGTTCTTGCCCACCGGAGTGTCGGACCCGGGGCGGGGTGGAGACCACTGGATGTCGAGTTCCTCGAACAGCCGTCCGGTGATGACCCCCCCGACGGTTCCTTCGGTCAGTTGGCCATCCTCGGCGATCTCTCCCAGCGTGTCGATTCTGAGTTGCCCCCCGGCCATGTCCGTGTGTCCGCCGGCGCTCCCGAGCCCGGCAAAGGCGTGGCGCATCGTCTCGCCGATATCGACGTCCGACCCCTGTGTGCGTCCGGAGACGTGCGCCGTCTCGTCGGTGAACCCGAACACCACTGCCACGGTGACGCCCTCGATCAGGAGGAGTTGGTCCGCCGCCTGCGCGATCGCGTCGCGGTGCGCGATCCGGCCGGCCGAGGAGACCACGATGGACTCCTCGCGCTCGTAGTTCTTGATCGCGCGTCCGATCGTGTCGAAGGTGTCACCGCTGATGCTCGGCTGCTCGACGCGCTCCAGGACGCTCGTGTCCGCCCGCGAAAGCAGGACGGCCGCGGCCTCGAAGTCAGTTCCGGTGATGTCGCGGCTGAAATCGCGTGTATCGACGCGGATGCCGTGCAACAACGCCGTCGCCACCCGGTCGTCGATGTCCACGTCCAGCCCCCTGAGATGATCGACGAGCAGGGTGCTCGTCGCACCCACGTCCGTCCGGACGTCGAGGAGGGTCGCGTCGACCGAACCACGCGGCGGATGATGATCAATCACGACATCAACCGACGTATCCGGTGGGAGGTCGTCGTTGACGCCCGGCCGGGAGTGATCGACGAGGGCGATCCCGCCGAACTCCTCGAGATCAAACTTCGTGGGGTCGAGACGCTGGAGATCGAGACCGAGCAGGTTGACCAGGGCCCGGTTCTCCTGGTGGGCAATCTCGCCGAAGTAACACGCCGCCGCGTCGACGCCCTGTGCGCGCGCGATGTCGCGCAGGGCGAGCGCGCTGCCGATCGCGTCCGGGTCAGGATCGCTGTGCATGAACACGCCGAACCGCCCCGACACGCCGCGGAGCACCTGCCTGAGTTCCCGGAACGGGGCGTCCGAACTGCCGGTTCCAGCCTCCAGGACGGCGCCGGCAACGGCTTCGGTCGTGTCGATCACCCGGTCCGCACGCTCCGCGATCCGTCCGTTCGCCTCGGCGTCGCCCGGGGCACACGCGATCAGGTGTGCGTCCGGATACGCCTCGCGGGTAGCCCGGACCGCCCGGAGGTTCGTCTCGCGGTCCGTGCCCCCGACGAAGACGACCCCGGGGATCGGGCCGGCTTCGATCTGCGTCGGATCGCCCGGGTCGCCGGATTCCGCCGTGATGCCCGCATCGCGCAGCGTTCGGACCCGCACCGCGTCGGGGTCGACCACGCGGAGGTCGCCCGGCGCGTCCGCAATGGACTCGACGTCCGCGTTCCCGAGGACGTCACAGCCGAGGATCAGGCGATCGACCATACGCGGCGGTTCCCACTCCGGCGGGTAAAACCTGCCGTCACCAACGGTTCTCCGGAGGTGATCGACCGCACGTGTGCGGTCACACTCGAACACAGTTGCAACCGACCCCATCAAGGGAGGACGAGGCCCGCCGCGTTCTGTGCCGTCTCGAACACGAATCCGAAGCCGGGGAGCATGGCGACGGTGACGAGCGCCGCGGCGAGCAAAGCGAGGTACAGCCCCGTCGGGTAGCCCTCGAGCTGGTGCTCTGTGGTCGGCTCCTCGATCCAGATCGCCTTCACGACCCGGGTGTAGTAGTACAGCGACAGCGCGGAGTTCACGACGAGCGCGGCGCCGAGCCACCAGATCCCTGTCGAGATCGTGCCGACGAACAGGAAGTACTTCGAGAGGAAGCCCCCGCCGACCGGCAGCCCGGCCAGCGAGAACATGAAAATCGTCATCGCGAAGCAGGCCATCGGCGCCTTGTTCGCCAGGCCGTTGTAGTCTTCGAAGGTGCGGCCCACCTCCCAGTACTCCACGAGCGCGATGAACAGGAACGCTCCGGTGTTCATGAACGCGTACACCATGAGGTGGCTCATGCTGGCGCCCAGAACCAGGGCGTTCTGCCCGCTGTTGAGCGCGGCGAGCCCGATGAGGGCGTAGCCTGCGTGACCCACGGAGGAGTACGCGAGCATCCGCTTTACGTTCTCCTGGGTCGCCGCGGCGAAGTTGCCGACCGTCATCGTGACGATGGCGATGATCTGGAACGCGAGTACCCAGTCGATCCCCATCCCGAGGTCGGTCAACACCGACTGGGGGAACGCCTCCAGGAACACCCGGAACGCGAGGAAGAAGCCGGCGGCCTTCGACGCCGAGGAGATGAATCCGCTGATGGGTGCGACGGCCCCCTCGTAGGCTTCGGGCGCCCAGAAGTGAAAGGGGACGCTCGCGGTCTTGAACGCGAACCCGCCGAGCACCATGAGGATCCCGATGCCGAGCAGCCCGCTCATCCCCTCCGCCCCGGAGAGGCCGGCCGCGACCTCGCTGAACAGGAGCGAGCCGGTGGCGCCGTACACCAGGCTCACCCCGTACACGAACACTGCCGAGGAGAGCGCGCCGATCAGGAAGTACTTCAGTCCGGCCTCGACGCTGCCGCGGTTGTGCTTGAGAAAGGCGACCAGCGCGTAGGAGGGGAGCGAGGCGAGTTCCAGCGCGACGAAGGCCGTCGCGAGGCTGTTGGCGGTGGCCATCAGGCTCATGCCGGTGGCGGCGAACATGAGGAGGCTGTAGTACTCGGCCTGGTGGTCGATGCCTCGCAGGTAGTCGTAACTCGCGACCGCCACCATCGCGGTTACGGCGGCGACGAGAAAGGCGAGAAACAGCGCCATCGTGTCGACGACGAGTTGATCGCGAAACAGCGTGAACGGATCGTCGAACACGGGGGTCCCCCGAGGCGTCTCCGCCAGCAGGAAGAAGGCGCTCACGCCCAGCGAGCCGAGCGCACCGATCGTTGCGATCCCGGCTAAGATGCCGCGGTCCTCGCTGTCGGGGAAGACGGCGTCGTAGACGAGCAGGACGAGCGCAGCGCCGACGAGGATCAGCTGCGGCGTCAGCGGGTGGAGTTCGACCATCAGGCACCACCCCCGAGCAGCGCGACGACCGGATTCGCCGCGTCCTGGATCATATCATACAGTATCTCGGGTGCAACCCCGAGCGCGACCACTAGCAGGATGGCGATCACCAGCGCGACGATGTCGTGACTCGCCGCGGGGTGGGCGTCGTAATCGGTGTCGACGCGGTACTCGCCAAACAGCGCCCGCTGCATCGCAAAGAGGAGGTAGCCGGCGACGATCACGATGCCAAACATCGCCAGTGCGGTGTATATCGGCGCGTCGGGCAGGACGGTCGACCCGAATGACCCGAGGAACACGAACAGCTCCCCGGCGAATCCGGACATCAGCGGCAGGCCCATGTAGCCGAAGGCGCCGGCGACGAACACCGCCGCGGTGGCGGGCATCCGGCTGGCGATGCCCGAGAGGTCCCCCACCATCCGGGTGTGCGTGACGTTGTAGATCACGCCGACGGACATGAACATCAGGCCCGACAGCAGGCCGTGGCTGATCATCTGGAAGGTGGCGCCCCCGATCCCGTAGGTGGTGTATGCGATCAGCCCGAGGATCACGTATCCCATCGAGGAGATTGAGGAGTAGGCGACGATCCGCTTGAGATCCTGCTGTGCGAGCGCGAGAACGGCGCCGTACACGACCGACACGACCGCGACGATGGCGATCGGAACCGCGAGCGCCTCTGCCTCACCCGGAAGCATGGTGAAGTTGAATCGAAGGAGGGCGTACGTCCCCATCTTCAGGAGCGCGCCGGCGAGGATGACGGAGGCTGGCGTGGGTGCCTCGACGTGGGCGTCGGGCAGCCAGGTGTGAAGCGGGACGATCGGCACCTTCACGCCGAAGCCGGCGAACATGGCGACGAACGCGGCGGTCTTCAGCGTGCTGGCGTCGATCCAGCCCAGCGCGTCCGGCTCCCCCTCCCGGAGCGCGTCCGTGATCTCCGGGAGACCGAACGTCGTCACGTCGCCGCCGAGGCCGAACACGAGCGCCATGAACGCCCCGAACATGAGAAGCGACGCGACGTTGGTGTACACGAGGAACTTCATGCCGGCGTACTTCCGGCGCGGGCCGCCCCAGACCGCGATCAGCAGGTACATCGGGATTAGGACGCCCTCCCAGAACACGAACCAGACGAAAAAGTCCAAGGCGACGAACACGCCCAGAAGCGCGGCCTCGATGAACAGGACGAGAGAGTAGAACTGCGATTTGCGCTCGTCGATGGGCGTCCAGGCCGCCAGAACAGCGAGCGGTGTGAGAAGCCCCGTCAGAATGACGAGCGGCAGGCTGATGCCGTCGACGCCGACGAACCAGCGAAGCTCGTACCCGGCAGCCGAGAGCCACGTGGTGCTCGTCTCGAAGGCGAGCGAGCCATCGAGGAGGGCGTTGCCGCTCCCGTCGAACTGGAGATACATCCAGACGCCGCCCGCGAGCGGGAGGAGGCTCCCAAGGAGTCCGAGTTTCGGCGCCCACTCCTCGGGCGCGACCAGTACGACGAGCGCGGCGACGAACGTCGTGACGAGTAGCGCTTCGATCAACATTCAGAACCACCCCCCGAGCAGGCCGACGACGACGAGCAGCGTGACCAGCCCAAAAGTGAGCAAGGCGGCGTAGTTGGACACGACACCGGTCTGGATCCGGCGGATCCGACCGCCCGAAAAGAGACTCACCGAACTGACGCCGTTGACGACGCCGTCGATGATCCCGGCGTCGAAGGCGTCCGCGGCCCGCGACAGCGGGAGCGTCAGCCCCTCCGCGAGCCACACCTGGTACTCGTCCTGATAGTAGTTGTGGACGAGCAGGTCGCGGGTACCGCCGAGTTTGGCCGTGTGTTCCTCCGGGTCGGGGCCGCGGTACAGCACGACGGCGGCGCCAGCACCGAGGAGCGCGAGGCCGAGCGAGGCGGCCACGCCAATGGCGACCGTCGTCGTCTCGCCACCGATGAACTCCGTGCTGTAGGGGATCAGATCCCCGTAGTGGTGGGCGGTCAGCGAACTAAAACTCCCGACTCCGTCGCCGTCGAGCCACTGGTGGAGGTAATCGATTCCCTTGACGCCGAAGAGCTTCTCGACGGGCACCATGTTGACGACGCCCGTGACGACGGCGAGCGTTCCTAACACGACGAGCGGGAGTTTGACGTTCCAGCGGACCCCGTGTGGGTCCTCGGCAGTCTCGGTCCGGGGCTCGCCGTGGAAGGTGAGTATCACCATCCGGAACGTGTAGAAGGCGGTGACCGGCACCGCGAGCAGTCCAAAGGCGTAGGCAATCAGGAGCAAGGGATCCCCGCCCAGGCCGTGGATGAGCGTCTCGTACAGCACCTCGTCCTTCGACCAGAAGCCCGCGAAGGGGAAGATGCCCGCGAGCGCGAGCGAGCCCGCGAGGAACGTGTAGTAGGTCACGGGCAGCTTCTCCTTGAGGCCGCCCATGTCCCACATGTTCTCGTTGTGATGCATGGCGATGATCACCGATCCGGCACCCAGGAACAGCAGCGCCTTGAAGAAGGCGTGGGTGAGCAGATGGAAGGTGCCGGCGACGTAGCCGCCGGCGCCGAGGCCGAGCATGATGTAACCGTACTGGGAGATGGTCGAGTACGCGAGCACCTGCTTGATCTCGCGTTTCACGACGCCCATCGTCGCCGCGAAGAAGGCGGTGAACGCGCCGACGAGGGCGATGATTCCAAGCGCCGTGGGGGAGAGGGCGTAGAAGCCGTACATGCGGGCGACCAGGTAGACGCCGGCGGCGACCATCGTCGCGGCGTGGATGAGCGCCGAGACCGGGGTCGGACCCTCCATCGCGTCGGGGAGCCAGGTGTGCAGCGGGAACTGCGCGGACTTGCCGATCACGCCGCCCAAAACGAGCAGTCCCAGCACCGTCACCGCCGTCTCGGCGCCGAGGCCGAGCGGTTCGAGCGTCTCACCTGCCTTGACAGCCTCCTCCGCCATGACGATGAACGACTCCGGGCCCGCGAACGTCCCGGTGCCGAACGTCGTGAAGATGCCGACGACGCCGATCAGGAAGAAGTAATCGCCAAAGCGAGTCACGAGAAACGCCTTTTTCGCGGCGCTCGGCGGGGCGTCCTCGCGGAACCAGAAGCCGATCAGCAGGTACGAGCACAGGCCGACGAGTTCGAAGAACATGAACGCCATCAGAATGTTGTCGGCGATCACGAAGGCGAGCATCGAGAACGCAAAGAGGGAGAGAGAGGCGTAGTACCGCGGGAGGCCGGTTTCGCCCTCGTCGTTCATGTAGCCAAGCGAGAACACGAACACGAGCAGGGCGACCAGCGAAACGATGACCGCCATCATCGCCGACAGCGGGTCGATCAGGAGGCCGAAGTGGAGGCTAAAGGTGTCCTGCCCGGCGACCCAGGTGTAGAGGTTTTCGTTGTACGTGCCGCCATCGGCGACGGTGAGTGCCATCCACGCCGACACCACGAGCGACCCGGCGAGCGCGAGGATGCCGGGGATGGCGCCGCCCTTTGGGAGCGCCCGGGGGGCGAAATAGCCGACGAACAGGACGATCAGGAAGGCGACGAACGGAAGCAGGGGGATCGCGGGGGAGAAATCGAACGCCGCCATCTTACCACCTCATCGTCGTTGCCTCGGTCACGTCGATTCCCTCGAAGTTGCGGTACAGCACCAGGATAATGCCGAGGCCGACTGCGACTTCCGCGGCCGCGAGCGCGATGGTAAAGAGGGCGAACGTCTGGCCGGTGAGGTTGCCCCAGTGGTTCGCGAAGGCGACGAGGTTGATGTTCGCCGCGTTGAGCATCAACTCGACGGACATCAGAAACATCAGCGCGTTCCGGCGCGTGAGGATACCGAAGAGACCGGTACAGAACACGGCCGCCGAAAGGATGACGTAGTACTCCGTCGGGATCATTCGTCCTCACCCCCGTCCCGTTTTGCGAGTAGTAGCGAACTGTCGAGCGCCACGTCCAAGACGATGGCGACGATGATGAACGCCGCCAGGAACCCCTCGCCGTACCAGGCGGGACCGGCGAGGTTGAACAGGGCGTGACCGATCCCTTCGGTGATGCGTTCGCCCGCCATCGGATTGGGGTCGACGGCGTCGGGAAACTCGGCGGAGACGGTCGCCGCCGCGATGACCACGAACAACCCTACCGCACCGATCCCCTGCCACAGATCGCCCAGTCCCGGACGGCGACTGCTCACGCGGCCACCTCCTCTTTCTGCTTGCGGGTCAACATGACGGCGAAGCTGATGAGGATCAGGACGCCGCCGACGTACACGAGCACTTGCATCGCCGCCAGGAACTCCGCGCGCTGCATTACGAAGTGGACTGCCACGCTCAACAGCGCCACGCCCAGAAACAGTGCGGCGTGCCAGGCGTTCCTGGCGAAAACGACGCCGATGCTGCTGCCCACCGTAACTACGGCGAACAGCACGAACGCGAGTAACTCCGGTAACTCCGCTGTCGTCGTCATTAGCCAGGCCTTCTCCGGAGAGACGTTTCAACATTTCCATTACGTCCGGAGATTGAGGGGCCCATCGAGCCCGCCAGCGCTGCCCCGCGAGCACTCACGGGGTGTTCATACTGTCGGCTATACCTTCGTGAGCGATTCCGACACGACGGGGTGGTGATCGGCGGTATACGGGTCGACAGAACTGTTGATAGAATTGGCCTCCACCGTACCCGGCGAATATCTATCAGGACTTCTGTCGACCCGTATAGAACGTGAGAGTAGTCGTTATCAGTGGTCGTCCTCCCGCCACTTGTGACCGCACTCGGTGCAGATGAAAAAGCGTGTCTCGGACTCGTCGGCCGACCGGATCTGTTGCATGTACCAGCGGGCCTGATCGTTTGTACACTCCGGACAGCGCTCCTCGGTCACCGGGAGGCCGCTCTCGCCGGGACCTTCCGTCTCGATGACCTCGGTTGCCTCCTGATCCTCGGTGATCACGTACTCCGCGTCCGGATCGACCGGGGACTTGTTCCCACAGCTTCCACACACCCACAACTCGCCGTCCTTTTTCATCATCGACCCGCAGTCGTCACAGAACTCCATGTCACGCTCCTTATCCCACCACGGAATGTAATACTGTCGGTCACGACTCGATGAAAATACCGGTGGTTCTACGGGTCGACAGAACTGTTGATAGAATTAGCCTCCACCGTACCCGGTGAATATCTATCAGGACTTCTGTCGACCCGTATCGCACCCGGGTTTGACAACGCTTAATTCGTGGCTGACCCGACGTTACTGACGTGAACGACCTTCTCCTGAGAGCCGCCCGGGGTGAGCGCACCGAGCGCCCGCCGGTCTGGCTGATGCGACAGGCTGGCCGCCATCTCCCCGAGTACCGACAGCTGCGTGCGGACTACTCCTTCCGGGAGGCGATCGAGAACCCCGAGGTGGCCGCCGAGATCACCCTCCAGCCCTGGAAACGCTACCACCCCGACGGGCTGGTGATCTTCTCGGACATCCTGGTCGCTCTGGAACCGCTCGGTTTCGATTATCACATCGAATCCGGCGTCGGCCCGGTGATCGAGAATCCCGTGGCGGGACCCGAGGACCTGGACCGACCCCGGAGTGGGGTCCGTGAGGAACTCGGCTTCGTCGGCGACCTGCTTGGACGCCTCGACGACGCCGTCGACGCGGAGGTTCCGCTCATCGGATTTGCCGGCGGGCCCTTCACACTCGCCTCGTACGCCATCGCGGGCGGGTCCTCGAAGACCCATCTTCCCGCGCGCCGGTTCCGGGCCGAACACCCCGACGCATTCCGGTCATTTCTGGAGTCACTCGCCGGCGTCGTGCGCGAGCACCTCCGGTTCCAGGTCGACGCCGGCGCGGACGTCGTTCAACTGTTCGACACCTACGCGAGCGTCCTCACGCCCGACGATTACCGCGAGTTCCTCCTGCCCCTGCACCGGGAGATCCTCGCCGATCTCTCGGTCCCGACGATCATCTTCGTCCGGAATATGGGCGGAAATCTCGATCTGCTCGCCGAGGCCGGTGCCGACGTGGTGAGCCTCGACTGGAGCGTCGACATGGCGGCGGCGCGGGCGGAACTCGGCGACACCCCGGTACAGGGGAATCTCGACCCCTCACACCTGTTCGGGGACTCGGCGTTCGTCCGCGAGCGCACCCAGGAAATCATCGAACAGGCCGGGGCGGAGGGACACGTCCTCAATCTGGGCCACGGCGTCCACAAGAACACCCCTGTCGCGTCCGTCGAGGCGTTCGTCGAGACGGCGAAGTCGATCGACCGCTGATAATGTCTGTTGTAGTCTCTTACCGGTGCTCGCCGCCACCGGGGGTGGCGATCACCGGTAAACAGCTACAACAGACATTATGACCCGACGGTGGCGTTGGTGCTGTCGACCACGATATGCTATACACCCGGACGTGACTCTGTTGTTCGTGTCCGGGTGTATACCCCGAATATCTCCACGAGCAGATATTGAAAGCGAACGTTTTTCAATATCCGGTTCCGTAGAATGTAAGTACACAAGGTGTTCCTTATGCCGGAAATGGAAACCGCCGCCTTCGAAACTGACCTCAGTCTGTTCAAGTACGACAACCTCGAACAGCTCCCGCCGACGTACCGGGATCTTGAAGAAAACGAGCGAACGAAGCGCATCGAGGCTGCGCTCGACGAACTCGGGGACGACGTCGTCATCCTCGGGCACAACTACCAGCGCCGCGAGATCGTCGAGCACGCCGACTTCATCGGTGACTCCTACCAGTTGAGCAAGGAGGCCGCCAGCGCCGACGCCGACTACGTGATCTTCGGGGGCGTGACGTTCATGGCGGAGTCGGCGGACATCATCACCGACGACTCCCAGAGCGTCATCCTCCCCTCGATGGAGGCGTCCTGCCCGATGGCGGGCATGGCCGAGGCGCTCCAGGTCGACGCCGCGTGGGCTGAGATCACCGCCGCCGCGCCCGAAGAGAACATCATCCCGATCACGTACATGAATTCGTACGCGGACCTGAAGGCCTTCTGTGCCGAGCAGGGCGGCCTGGTCTGTACCTCCTCGAACGCTCACAAGGCCTTCGAGTACGCCTTCGAGAGGGGCGACAAGGTGCTCTTTCTTCCCGACAAACACCTCGGGGAAAACACCGCCCACAGGTTGGACATGGAGGACTCCATCGCGGAGTGGGACCCCTGGGATCCGGAGGGAAAGGAGGCGGCCGACGTCATCGACAACGACATCATCCTCTGGGACGGCTACTGCCAGGTCCACGAGCGGTTCCGGGAGTCCCACATCGAGGAGCTCCGCGAGGAACGCCCCGACGTCAACGTCGTCGTCCACCCCGAGTGCCGCCGCGAAGTGGTCGAGGCCGCCGACGTGGTCGGATCGACCTCTACGATCTGTGAGACCGTTGCAAACGCCGATCCCGGGGACGCGTGGGCCATCGGGACGGAGATCCACCTCGCGAACCACCTGGACCGCTGGCACCCGGAGGTGGAGGTGCTCCCGCTGTGTGGCGACGCCTGTATGGACTGCAACGCCATGCGCCAGATCGATCCGAACTACCTCACCTGGGTCCTCGAGGAACTGCTCGAGGGTCGTGAGCGAAACGTGATCGAGGTCGCACCGGAGGAGAAGGAACTCGCACAGGTCGCCCTCGATCGGATGCTGGAGATTTAACGATCGAATCCATGAACGAACGAACGACGGACGTGCTCGTGATCGGATCGGGAATCGCGGGGCTCGCCGCCGCCCTGGGCGCCGCCCGCGAGGGGGCCGACGTGACGGTCGCGACGAAAGCCGCCCAGCCCGAGGGCGCCTCCTCGTGGTGGGCCCAGGGCGGCATCGCGGTCGCTCGCGACGATCCTGCGCAGTTCAAACGGGACATCGTCGACGCGAGCGCAGGAACGGCTGACCCCGAGGCGGTCGAGGTGCTCGTCGAGAACGCCAACGACGCGGTCCGGGAGGTCCTGATCGAGACGCTCGACGTCGAATTCGACACGAACGGCAAGAGCGAAGGCGGCGAAGGAAGTGACGGCGCGGAGCCGGAGGCGTTCGATTTCGGCCGGGAGGCTGCCCACGAGGAGCCACGGATCCTCCACGTCGACGCCTCCACCGGCAAGCACATTCACGTCCCTTTTCTCAACTACCTCGACGATCACGACGACGTCGCGATCCAGGAGGACACCGCCGCGCTCGAACTCCTGCGTCACGAGGGGCGGGTCCACGGTGCGATGCTAGAACGGGACGGCGAGGTCGCGCCCACGTACGCCGGTGCGACGATACTGGCCACGGGCGGAATCGGTGATCTCTATCCCGTCTCGACCAATCCGAAAGGCTCGACCGGCGATGGTATCGCGATGGCCGCACTCGCGGGCGCGGAGACGGCCGACATGGAGTACGTGCAGTTCCACCCCACCGTCTGCGTGGCCGAGGAGGACGACCCCTTCCTCGTGAGCGAGGCGGTGCGGGGGGAGGGCGCGCTCCTGCGAAACGCCGATGGCGAGCGGTTCATGCCCGACTATCACGAGGACGCCGAACTCGCCCCCAGGGACGTCGTCGCCCGCGCCGTGCGCCACGAGCGCGAGGAGACAGGCGAAGTCACCCTCGACATCTCCCCGCTCGACTTTGCCGGCGAGTTTCCGGACCTCCTGGATATGTGCGAGGAACGGGGGATCGATCCCGCCGAGGGCATCCCGGTCTCGCCCGCCGAGCACTTTCTCTGTGGCGGGATCGAGGTCGACGGGCGAGGGCGGAGTAGCCTGGATCGGCTCTACGCTGTCGGGGAGTGCTCGCGCACGGGCGTCCACGGCGCGAATCGGCTGGCATCGACGAGCCTGCTGGAGGGACTCGTCTGGGGGTTGCGAGCGGGCAACGACGCAGCGGGACACGGAATCGAGCGCATCGAGGCACCCGACCTGCTAAACCGCGATCCGGCGCTTCCCGAGAACTTCGCCCGCGAGAAGTTCGTCCGCCTGCGCCGGGTCATGGAGGAGTACGTCGGCGTCGAGCGCGACCCCGCGGAACTGAACCGCGCGCTGTCGGTGCTGCGGCGGCTCAAGGGCGAGGTGGACGCGTACGTCCGCACCCGGACCTCCCGATCGCTGTACGAACTCCGCGCGGCCGGCATCACTGCCCTCTTGATCACCCGCGCCGCCAGCGAGAACGACGAGTCGGTCGGCTGTCACTACCTCCACAGCGCGCCGGAGGTGGAGACCGATGGCGGCTCGCCGACTCCGCATGACGGTGAGTGACGATGGTCGTCACTGACCGCCAGGTCGAGGAGTGGCTCCGGGAGGATATCGGGCACAACGACGTGACAAACGACGTTCCCGGGGAAACGACGGGGCGGCTCGTCGCGAAGGAATCGGGAGTTCTGGCCGGGATCGAGGCTGCCGTGTCGGTCTTCGAGTATCTCGGCGTCGAGGTGACCGACGCCGCGGAGGCGGGCGACCGGATAGCGGTGGGCGACGCCGTCCTCGCGGTCGAGGGGGCGGCCCGGGCGGTCCTGCGAGGGGAGCGAACTGCGGTGAACGTCGCGGCCCACGCCTCCGGGATCGCCACCCGGACCCGGGCCGCGGTGGAGGCGGCCCGCACCGAGTCCGAGGACGTCCGGATCGCCTGTACCCGGAAAACGACCCCCGGCCTCAGGGGCGTCGAGAAGCGCGCGGTAGCCGCGGGCGGGGGCGACACCCACCGGGTCGACCTCTCCCACATGGTCATGGTCAAGGACAACCACATCGCGGAGATGGGACTGGAAGGCGCGGTAGGTGAGTTCAGCCGGAGAGCCTCGTTCACCACGAAGGTAGAAGTCGAAGCGGAGACCCCGGAGGAGGCGCGACGGGCCGCCGATGCGGGGGCCGACATCGTCCTTCTGGACAACATGACGCCCGAAGAAATACGGGAAACCATCGGAGAGACCCCTGGAGAGACCCTCATGGAGGCGTCCGGCGGGATCACGATCGAAGACGTTCCGGCCTACGCCGCAACCGGCGTGGACGTGATCTCGATGGGGTCGCTCACCCACTCGGCGCCGGCGCTCGATTACTCCTTCAGGACCGGCTAAACGGTCAGAGACGACTACTCGTCTTCCTCGTCTTTCATCTCCTGGAGCCGGTCGATGAGCACGTCCTGGTCGTCGCCGCCCTCGATGGAAACGTCGCCCTCGTGGTCGTGTTCGTGGACGGTGAGGGTGTCTTCCTCGTCGATGTCCGCCTCGCCCCCGCTCTCCTGTTCGGACTCGTCGTAACTTCCAAATCCCATACCCGAAGTTACCGGACGGGTGATATAAGGATCGCGGTCCCGTTACTTGAGTCCGATGGACTCCCGCGCCGCCTCGAAGTGTTCGGGTCGAATCTCGATCTCGTCGGCCCGCTCGCTCGCTCCCGCGACACCGTGCTCTGAGACGGCCTCTCGGATCGCCCGCATCGACGCCGTGCGCGCCATGGACTCAAGTTCGGCGCCCGTCGCACCGACGAGTTCGGACGCCAGCACGTCCAGGTCGACCTCCTCGGCGAGTGGCTTGCCCTCCGTGTGGATGCGGAGAATCTCCTGGCGGGCCGGCCGGTCGGGTTCGGGAACCTCGACGTGGGTTTCGAGCCGTCCCGGACGAAGGAGCGCCTGATCCAGCATCTCGCGTCTGTTCGTCGCGGCGAGCACGACGAGATTCGGGTTGTCTGCGAGTCCGTCGAGTTCCGAGAGTAACTGTGAGACGACCCGCTCGGTGGCGTCGTCCTCGCCCTGGCGTTCGGTCGCGATGGCGTCTATTTCGTCGAAAAAGACGATCGACGGGGCGGCCTGGCGGGCGCGCTCGAACACCTCCCGGACCGCCTTCTCCGATTCCCCGACGTACTTGTCGATGAGTTCGGGACCGGCGACGTGGACGAAGTTCACCTCGCTCTCGCTGGCGACGGCCCGCGCGAGCAGGGTCTTTCCGGTCCCGGGCGGACCATAGAGAAGGATGCCGGAGGGGGCCGCCGTGTTCGTCTCCTCGAACAGTTCGGGGTGGGAAAGCGGCCACTCGATCGCCTCCCTGAGCGTCGTCTTCGCCTCCTGTAGCCCGCCGACATCGTCGAACTCCGTCTCGGGCGTCTCGGCGACGAACTCCCGCATCGCCGATGGCTCCGTCGCCGCGAGTCCGGCTTCGAGATCGGACCGGGTCACCTCCATCGGGGCGTCCTCCTCGCGAACCCGGCGAAGCGCGACCATCGCTGCCTCCGTCACGACTGCCTTGAGGTCGGCGCCGACGAACCCGTGGGTTCGCGCCGCGATGCGGTCGAGATTCACGTCCCCGGCGAGGGGCATGTCGCTCGTGTGGATACCGAGAATCTCCCGGCGGCCGGCCTCGTCGGGGACGCCGATCTCGATCTCCCGGTCGAACCGGCCCGGCCGGCGCAGGGCAGGATCGAGCGAGTCGACCCGGTTAGTCGCGCCGATGACGATCACGTCGCCGCGGGCTTCGAGCCCGTCCATCAGGCTCAAAAGCTGGCCGACGACGCGGTTCTCCATGTCTCCCCCGTCGTCGCGTTCGGGCGCGACGGCGTCAATCTCGTCGAAGAAGACGATCGACGGTGCCTCATCGCGGGCGCGATCGAATATCTCCCGGAGTCGCTCCTCGCTTTCGCCCTTGTACTTGGAGGTGATCTCCGGCCCCGAGACGTGGTAGAAGGCGGCGTCGACGGCGCTCGCGACCGCCTCCGCGATGAGCGTCTTGCCGGTTCCCGGCGGCCCATACAGGAGCACCCCGGTCGGCGGCTCGATGCCGAGTTCGGCGAACAGCTCCGGTTCGGCCATCGGGAGTTCGACGGCCTCCCGGACCAGATCGAGTTCGTCGTCGAGTCCACCGATCTCGTCGTAGGTCGCGCCCGCCGCTCCGCCGGTCGTCTCCTCGCTCCGTTCCGGCGGATCGCGCACGTACACCGCGGTGTCCTCCGTAACTCGGACCGTTCCGGCGGGGTGCGTGTCGACGACGGTGATCTCCTTGCCGCCGAGCTGGCGCCGGTCGCCGGGAGAGGTGGGAAACCCTTCCAGCGCCCGCCGGACCGCGGCCTTCCCCGTCTCCTGGCGCATCGATTCGGGCATCTCGACGGTCACGCTCATCGCGTCCTCGACGTTAGTCGCCGCGACGTCGACCGTGTCTCCGGGCGTGACGCCGAGTTGCATCATGCCGTCCCGGTCGAGGGCGACCGTTCCAGCCGCGACGGCGTGGCCGGGCCAGAGCTTCGCCACGGTTCGTTGCTCGCCCTCGATGATGACCGTATCGCCGCTGAGGATTCCGAGCTGTCGGCGCGCGCCGTCCGGAAGTCGGGCAGTGTGGTGGTCGTCGCTCCCGACGGATTCTCCCTCGACGACGGTGAGTTCGACCGACGCCGCTTCGCTCACGCCTCAGCCCCCCTTTGAGACGTGTTCGCCGGCAACGATCGGTCCGTCCCGGTGGCCACCGTCGGGGTAACACATATGCTCGTGCGGGAGTGAATTTCGGACATGGTAGCCGAAACCGAGCGTGACGACATGACGTGGTACGAGTGTGAGGAGTGCGGACTCATGTTCGAGGACCGCGCGGACGCCGAAACCCACGAGGAGACCTGCGACGCCGAAGAGCCCTCGTACATACAGTAACTCATTCTGACGCCCCCGTGATCTCGTAGGACCGCTCGCCGAGTGCGTTCTCCTCGAAGACGAACACCCGGCCTCCGGCGGCGTCGGGATCGGCCGATACCTCGATTGCGTGTCCGTCCGCCTGCGCCCGGACGCCCGGGAACAGCTCCGTCCCCTCTCCCGGTTCGAGGACCACCCGTCCGACGCCGGTCGATTCCAGGATGTTCGCGTCGGTCTTGCGGTCGTTCACGTACACCATGACGCCTTCCGTCTCCCCGGGATCGGTCACGAGGACGTGAACTTCCTTGCCGGGCTGACACCGGACCGTGTCCTCTCTCGTCTCGGGGACGCCCCGGTACAGCACCTCGCTGCCGTCCAGATACTCCACGAAGACGCCGTCCGGGTCGAGTTCGACGCCGATCGTGCTGGGTGCGACGTCGCCGTGCTGACTCATTACCGATCGGTAAGGTGGGACCAAACAAAAACGCGACGGCACACGCATCTCCGGCCGAATCGGTGCGGCCTTTTGTGTCGGGGTCGTGTCTCGGGCCGTGATCGACCGTGTCGCCGCCGATCTGCGCGCGGAGGCCGAGGCGACCGGCGAGCGTCGCATGCTCGTGTTGACCGGAAGCCGGGGCGCGTGTCTCGAGGCGGCCGGGACCGCGCTTGACGCCACCGGGATCGGCCGGGAGGGAGCACTCCTGATCGGTGACGCCGACCTCGGCGGCGTAGAGACCGTTCCACACTCGGAGGCGGACTCACTTCTCGGGGCGACACACCGGGCGGTCGTCTTCGACGCCCACGACCGCCTCGAACCGAACGCGCTCGGCCGGACCGTCGGCACCGTCGATGGCGGCGGCCTGTTCGTCCTGCTCGCGCCGTCGCTTTCGGCGTGGCCCGAGCAACGAGACGGCTTCGCGGAGACGCTCGCCGTCCCGCCGGCCGGAATCGCCGACGTAACCGGCCACTTCCGGGCCCGACTGGTCGAGACGCTTCGGGCACACCCCGGGATCGCGATCGTCGACGTGGACGCTGGCGGGGTCGTCCGGGACGGTCTGACTGACCCCGCGCCGCGACTCGACGGCGGAAACGGGATCGATCCGCCTGCGGATACCACGTTCCCGGCAGTCGCATACGAGGCGTGCCTGACGGCCGACCAGGCGGAGGCCGTCGCAGCCCTGGAAGGTCTCCTCGATCCCGGCACGGCGCTCGTCGTCGAGGCCGACAGGGGGCGGGGGAAATCCAGTGCTGCTGGCATCGCCGCCGCCGCACTATCGAGAGAGGGTGCGGACGTGCTCGTAACCGCTCCTGCCTACCGGAGCGCGAGCGAGGTGTTCGCCCGCGCCGCCGAACTGCTGGAAACTCTCGAGGCGCTGGACGGACGCGACGACGCGACCGCTCCCAGGCGGATCGACGCCGCGGCCGGCGGCCGCGTCCGGTTCCTGTCGCCACGGGAGGCCATCGAGAGCGACGCGGTGACCGAGGCCGATGTCGCCGTCGTCGACGAGGCCGCCGCGCTCCCCGTCCCGGTCCTCTCCTCGTTGCTCGACGCCGACGGAGTCGCGTTCACGACCACCGTCCACGGCTACGAGGGTGCGGGTCGGGGGTTCTCGGTTCGATTTCGCGACCGACTGGAAGCGAGCGACCTGTCGGTTCGTGACGTCTCGATGGCCGACCCAATCCGGTACGCCGCGGGTGACCCGGTCGAGACGTGGTCGTTCCGGGCGCTGTGTCTCGACGCCTCGCCGGTGCCCGAGGGAGTCGCGGCCGGCGCGCGCCCGGAGACGGTCTCCTATCGCGGGCTCGACCCTGTGGATCTGTGTGAGAACGAGGCGCTCCTCCGAGAAGCCTTCGGCCTGCTCGTCCTCGCACACTACCGCACCGAGCCGAACGACCTCGCGCGACTGCTCGACGCACCGAACGTCTCGATTCGGGCGCTACTCGAAGACGGCCACGTCGTCGCGGTCGCCCTCCTGGCACGGGAGGGGGGACTGCCGGAGACGATGCGGGCGGACATGTACGAAGGAGGTCGGATCCGGGGGAACATGCTCCCGGACGTACTCACGAGCCAACTCGGCGACGAGGCCGCCGCCGCCCCGGTCGGCCGGCGCGTGATGCGGATCACGACACACGCGGCCGTGCGCTCTCGGGGCCTCGGATCGTACCTGCTCGATCTGATCGAACGGGAGGCCAGGGGCGCGGTCGACTGGCTCGGCGTCGGCTACGGCGCGACGCCCGACCTCATCTCCTTTTGGGCCGACAACGACTTTTCGACGGTCCATCTCTCGACGACGCGCAACGACACGAGCGGCGAGCACTCCGCGCTCATGCTGAAAGCCACGAGCCAGCGCGGGCGGGATCTCCAGGACCGGCACGCCTCGGCGTTCGCGGAACGGATCGGGAGCGTCCTCGGGGACGCGCTCTCACGTCTCGATCCCGACATCGTTCGGGGCACGCTCCGCGCGACGGCGACGCCGGTCGAGGCGGACCTCCGGGAAACGGACTGGCGGCAGATAGCGCGCGCCGCCTTCGGACCGGGACTGATCGACGTCGATCCCGGGCCCTTCCGCGAACTCGCGCTGGCACACCTGATCGACCCCGGCGATCCCGACCTCCTCTCGGCCCGCGAGGAGCGATTGCTCGTCATGAAGCCCCTGCAGACCCGCGGATGGACGGCGGTGGCGGGCGAACTGGGCTACGACTCCCGGCGGGCGTGTGCACGTGCAGTCGGGAACACGTACCAGTCGCTCGTGGACGCTTACGGGAGCGAGGCGGCCCGCGAGGAGACGGCGCGGTTCCGGGGGGAGAGCCCGGACCAGTAGACATAATCCGGTGGCTGTTCGATATAACTCATGGTCGGCGTCCTCGCGATAGGCGGCACGATCGACCCCATCGCGGTCGTCGCGGTCGCACTCCTGATTGCCGGCGTCGTCGGCTGTGTCGTCCCGATCGTCCCCGGCGCGCCGCTCTCGCTCGCTGGCGTGTACCTGTACTGGTGGGGAACGGGGTTCACCGAACCGGGAGTGGCGCTACTGGCCGCGCTCACGCTGCTGGGGCTTCTGGCGACCGTCGCTGACGTCGGCGCCGAAGTCGTTTCCGCACGGGTGGGCGGCGCCTCGATGACGACGTCGGTGGTCGCGGGCGCGGTCGGAATCGTCCTGTTCGTGGTCGTTACCCCCATCGGGGCGCTGCTGGGCGTCGTCGCGACCGTCTTCGTTCTGGAGTATCGGCGCCACCGCGACGCCACGCAGGGGGCGAAAGCGGCGGGCGCCGTCGTGCTCGGCATTCTCGGTTCGGTCGTCGTCCAAGTGATACTGACGGCGTCCATGCTCGTCGCGTTCGTCGCCGGCGTGTTCCTGTGACGCTACCGCTTATAATGACTACTCTCACGTTTTACCGCCGATCGTCACCCACGTCGGCGGCGGTCGAATGAAAAACGTTTCCCGCCGCCCGGTGTACGCCACAACCGGACACCGACGACCGTCCACCCACCGATGTCGCATCACCCAACCGTGCCTCCCCGGTACGTTCCTCGACGGCGGACCATCGGGACGCGTCGGGAGGTGCGGGAGTGACCTACCGTCGCGTCCTGGTCACCCGGTGGTCGCGTCGGGACCGACTGGCTGTGCTCGTCGTCGCCGTGACAGTTGCCTTTCTCGTGGGAACGAGCCTGCTCGTCGTCGCCGCCGGCGACCAGGCCGCCGCCATCGCCGGCGAGTACGAGACCGCGGGAACCGCCGAGCGCTACGACACCCTCGCCGGCGCCCGGGAGGCAGCCCCCGCCGGCGCAGCGGTGGTGCCAGTCGCGACTGCGAACACCCTCGAGGGCGGGGCCGTCACCGTCGTCGGACGGACCGACGCGGCACAGCGACTCGACCGCGAGGCCGGGATCGACCTGTTCGGTGGCGAGAACGGGGTGACGCAGGGGACGCTCGAAGAGCCACGCCAGGTCACCCTCGCGGGCACCGAGGGCACCGAGCGACTCGAAGCTCAGCCTCGCGGTCGGACAGTCCTCGCGCCGGAGTGGTACGTCGCCGCGCCCGACACCGTTCAGAGCCTCGGTATCACGGGCGCGATCGTCGTCACCGGAACGGAAGGGTCGGCGCCATCAGAGGGCGTCCCGCTGCGTGGCGTCCTCGCGTTTTTCCTGTTCGGAACGCGCGAGACCCTCCAGGTACTCTCGGTCGCGGCCGTCGGCGCCGGGTTGCTGATCGGGGTGACGGTGTACACCATCACCCGGATGACGGTCCGGGACCGACTCGACGCGATTCGTGTGGCGCGGGCGACTGGCGCGGAGCCACGACGGCTCTTTGTCGTGTTCGGTCTCCGTGGTGCGTTGCTAACGAGCGTCGGCGTCGCACTCGGATACGCCGGCGGCGTGATCGTCCCGAGCGTCGCCGTCAACGCGGCCGTGTTTCTGGGGCTCCCGACCTCGCTCGCGGTGACCGTGACTCCGGTGGCCGCGTGGATCATCGCTATCATGGCCGTCGGGACGGTCGCCGTTGGCGCCGCGGCCGGACTCGTCGCCGCGTGGCCGGCACTGCGACGACCCGTATCCCGACTTCGGGCCGAGGAGGGGACCCGGGACGGCGCGCCCTCCCGATTGGCGCCGCGGCTTCTCGCGCCGGCGACGTTCGTGCCGACCGCGGCCACGCTCACGGCGTTCGTCCTGTTCGTGACTCTCGTGGCCGGCATGGCGGGGATCGTCGCACCGCTGTCCGGGACCGGCGGCGCGACGGTCGTCGAACCCGGCGCAGCCCACCCGATCGCAAGTGAGGTTCCAGAAGGGTACGCCGCCGGGCTTCGCTCCAGAGGGATCGCCGCGAGCCCAGAGATTCTTGGCTTCACCGCGGCGAACGGTCGACCCCTGCTCATCCGGGGTGTGAACGCCACCGCCTTCGGCGAGGTGACCGACGCGAGCGTGACGGAGGGTCGGTACCCGAAGGAGCGGACCGAGGCCCTCGTCGGCGCGGACCTTGCACGGACGCGCAGCATCGAGGTCGGCGACCGCGTGCTCGTGGGCGGCAGCACGACCCCGGCAGTGACGGAAGTGAACGTTGTCGGAACCCTCACCGCCCCCGGTGTGTTCGACGACCAGCTACTCGTTTCCTTGCCCACCGCGCGCCACCTGACCGGCACGGCCCCGGGGAGCGTCCAGTTCGTCCGGACCGGCGGCGTCCCCGAGGGGACGGACGACGATACCGAGAGCGACGGAGGGAGCGTCGGTGTCGTCGACGTCACCACCCCGGCCCGTGCCGTGGCGAACGACTCGATCACGATCGAAGCGCGCCTCGAAAACGATGGTCTACGCGCGGCGACGCGGACGATCAGGATCACGTTCGACGGTGCCACGCGCACCCGGCGTGTCACGCTCGGCTCCGGCGGGAGCCGGACGGTCTCGGCGTCGTTTTCCACCGGGCCACCGGGAATGTACACCCTCGACGTTGCCGGGCAGACGCGATCGATCAATATCGTCTCCCCCGACGCGATCGAAGTTCAAACTCTACCCGATCGCGCGCCCCCGAACAGTACGCTCCGAGTGCGCGTTACCCGGCTCACGAGCGGGGCTGTCGAGAACGCGACCGTCTCCGTCGGGAACCGGTCGGCCACCACGAACTCGAAGGGGGTGGCGCCCATCCGACTCGGTGGGGGCGGTGAGACGATAATAACTGCCCGACGGGGTGACGAAACCGCCACGGCAACCGTCGACGTCGTCGCAGGCGCGTCGCGGGATCCCTCGATCGAACTCCGGATCGAGCCCTCCACACCGGGCGTTCTCACCCGCCCGACCGTCCGAGTCGATCTCACGAACCCCTGGAATCGGACGCTCTCGCGGACGATCCGGATCGAGGCCAGCGACGAGACCCACGTCCGGAACGTCACCCTCGCACCCGGCGATACGGCGTCGCTCGCGGCGGATCTCCGGCGTCGCCCACCCGGTTCCTACGACGTCATCGTCCAAAGCGACGGGCGAACGGTTGCGGAGGCGTCCTACGCAGTGACGGGCGATGAGAGAATCGCCGCCGCTGTCGCGGAGGGGGCAACACCTGGCGGGTCAGGGATCGGACAGAGCGCCCAGGTGGCGTTCGGCAATCTCGAGCTCGTGCTCGGGGTGATCGTCGTTCTCGGGGGGGTGATGACCGTCGGCGGGACGACGGCCACGTTCGCGCGCGCCGTCCAGGGACGCCGGCGGACGATCGGGATCTACCGCGCGACCGGGGCGCGACCCCGGCGCGTGCTCGTGATCGTCCTCGGGGACGCGCTCCGGATCGGAGTCCCCGCGACCGCCGTCGCGCTGCTCGCCGGGGTCGCCGCGCTCTCGGTTTTTGCGGCCGCTGGCCTGCTCTCGCCGTTCGGGGTGCGCCTCCCGCCGGTTCCCGCTCCAACGGTTGCGCTGGGGATCGCCGCCGGCGCACTGGGCGTTGCCCTGTTAGGTGCGGCGCTCGCAACCGCCGGGTTCCTGCGGGAGGCGCCGGTCGCGCTGCTTTCGGACGACCGGGGTGGCGGGTCGGGACGGGACAGCCATCGGAGCGATTGAAACCCGGTACGCAATCGGTCACACGACTTCGGGGATCGGCGTGGAAAACAGTGTCAATCGATACGGTTCAATCGGTACGTGCCAATTATTTACTCCCTGGTATAGAGTAACACAACGAAGAATGCCAGACACGGTCACCGGATACTGTCACCAATATGAAACCGAGCGTGAAATTCTTCTAACGGTCCCGTGGCAGAACGACACCTGTAGACGCTGTGGTAGCACCGATGTCACCATCGAGCGGGAAGCGTAGGCCGGCAGGCGGGCGATGAGACGCTAGATTTACACGTCCGCTCTTCCGAGGCGAGTGCATGGCAACCCGGCGCAGACAGCGGTTCATCCACGGGCAGGTGGCCTGGATGCTCGGGACCGTCCTCGCGCTCGCGCTTCTCGGGTCGCTCTCCTACGAACTGTTCTTTGTCGTCTCGCTCATCGGGTTTCTCGTCGTCACGGAACTCACGGCGCCGTTCAACGTCACGCCACGGTGGCGGGGACGCCTGAAATATCTCATCGGACTCGGTCTGCTCGTCTTCGGGTACATCGTCGTCCGGCGGATTCTGGCGATCCTGCCGCCGGGCGTGTTCGGGTGATCCGATGGAGGTGAACTACCCCCGCGCCGTCCTCGTCGGCCTGGCAATCGCGCTCGTCCTCGGGGTGGTGGTCGCCGCCAGCACCTCCGGAGCCGCCTTCGGCGCGTACAACCCCGCGTGGGACGGCGCCTCCGACCTCAGGGAGATCGGGACCGACGCGGGCGCGGACGTCGAAATCGTCCGGAACGTCGGAAACGACAGCGCCTACGCGATTGGGGACCCCAACGACACCATCGCAGTCGTACTCTCGCCGGATCAAGCATATACCCCCGCGGAGGCCGACCGGGTCCGGGCGTTCGTCGAAGCGGGCGGAACGTTGCTCGTGGCCGAGGACGTCGGCTCCCGTGGAAACGACCTGCTCGCGGCGACCGGCGCGACCGCCAGAGTCGATGGCGGCCTGCTGCGCGATGAGCGCAACCACTTCCGCGCGCCGGCACTACCGGTCGCCGGAAACGTCTCCGAGCACAACCTCACCGACGGCGTCGAGGGGCTCACGCTCAACTACGGGACGCCGGTCGAACCGGGAGCGGCGTCGACGCTCGTTCGCACCTCGGAGTTCGGCTACGTCGACCGGAACGGAAACGAGGAGTTAGACGACGCCGAGACGCTGCGCTCGTACCCGGTGGTGACGGTCGAACCAGTAGGCAACGGGCAGGTGATCGCGGTCGGCGATCCGAGCCTCCTCATCAACGCGATGGTCGAACGCGAGGGGAACCGGGCGTTCGTCGAAAACGCCCTCGGAGCCCACGACCGAGTCCTGCTCGATTACTCACACACGGCGAACATCCCGCCCTTGCGACTGGCTCTGCTCGTGTTCAGGGAGACGCCGCCCCTGCAGGCCCTCGTGGGTATGCTGGGGGTCGGCGGAATCGCCCTCTGGGTGCGCGGTGACACCGAACGCCTCCGGGATCGACTCGAAACGATTGCCGCGCGTGCGAGCGTCCCCGGCTTCGATCGCACGCTCGCGAGAAACGACAGCGAGCGTAGGCCGGGGCTGTCGCGGGCGGAACTCCGGGAGTATCTGGCCGAACGCCACCCCGAGTGGGACGAAGACCGGATCGAGCGCGTTATACGAGGAGTTTTACATACCGAAGACGAACCGACGGATCAATGACGGATCCCGCCGGGCTGTACGAGGATATCGCGGCGGAAATCGGCGAAGTCCTCATCGGGAAAGAGGAGATCATCGAGCGGCTGACGATCGCGTTTCTGACCCGGGGCCACGTCCTGCTCGAGGGCGTGCCTGGCGTCGCGAAAACGACCGGCGCACACCTGTTCGCCCGCGCGTCCGGCCTCGAGTACAACCGCATCCAGATGACCCCGGACACGCTCCCTGCGGACATCACCGGGACCCACGTCTACCAGGAAGGGACGGGGGAGTTCACGCTCCGGAAAGGCCCGGTGTTCGCGAACGTCGTCGTCGCCGACGAGATCAACCGCGCGACGCCGAAAACCCAGAGCGCACTCCTGGAGGCGATGCAGGAACGCCGCGTGACGATCGAGGGCAACACCCAGCCGCTGTCGACGCCGTTCATGGTCATTGCGACCCAGAACCCCATCGAGTACGAGGGCACCTTCGCGCTCCCGGAAGCCCAGCGGGACCGCTTTCAGTTCAAGCTCCTGGCGGGACTGCCCTCCCGGGGCGAGGAGCGCGAACTCCTGAACCGATTCGACGACGATCCCGACCTGGGCCCCGACGACGTCAGCAAGGTCGTCACACCGGAGGACCTGCTAAAAGCCCGGGAGATCGTCGCGGACGTGTACGTCGACCCGAAAGTGAAGGAGTACGTCCTCGATCTGGTCGGGGCGACCCGCGATCACTCCGACATCGAACACGGCGGCTCCCCCCGGGCGTCGCTTGCCTTTCTCAATGGAGGCAAGGCACGAGCCGCGATCCAGGGGCGGGAGTACGTTATCCCCGACGACGTGAAATCGCTCGCCGCGCCGATCCTCGTCCACCGGCTCGTGTTGAGCACCGACGCGGAGCTGTCGGACGTGAACGCCGAGGCGGTCGTCGCCGAGATTGCCGACTCGGTCGAACCCCCCACTGGAATAGACACGAGCGCAACTCCCGACGCCACCACGGAGGCGGTGAGCGACGGCGGCGCGCCCGAGCGTGAAGAGTAACATGTGGCCGTGGGGGCACCTGGCGATCGGATACATCACCTACGCAGCCTACACGCGGTACCGCCACGACGAACATCCGACGGGAGTGCCGGTCGTCGTCCTGACGCTCGCGACACAACTGCCTGACCTGGTCGACAAGCCCCTCGCGTACTCCGTCGGCGTGCTGCCGGAGGGGCGATCGCTCGCACACTCCCTCCTGATCGCCGTGCCGCTGTGTCTACTCGCGCTCGCGTTCGCCCGCCGAGAGACGGGGTGGCGCGCTCGATCCGGCGTCGCAGTCGCCGTCGGGTACGCCACCCACCTGTTTGGCGACTCGATCCGGGACCTGCTCGCGTCGAATCTCGATGGACTCACGTTTCTCGTGTGGCCCATCCGCGCCGCGCCCGACTACGGCACCACGAGTTTCGACGGCCACGCCGAGCAGTTCGTTGCGTCCGCAACCCGTCTGAGCACCGGGGAACTCACTCCGTTTGCAGTCGAGTGGCTCCTCTTCGTTCTCATGATCGGGCTCTGGCTCTGGCACCGCGGGCCGCCCCTCCGGTCCATCCGTTCGGGACTCCGGGGCGCGGTCGGGTGAGGGCTCGGCAAAAGTCGTGCGTGGTCACTCCGATTCGTCGGCGTCCTCGGACTCCTGGTCGGCACCGTCGTCCCACGAGCAGGTCACGCGGGCATCGACCCGGTCATCTCCGGGTGTGATCTCGGCCTCGACCGGACGATCTAGACCGACTGCAAGGCCGACCGCGAGAAAGGATGCGATCGGATGATCGAAGCGCTCCACCGAGCCGAGGGCGCTGCCGTCGATCCCGAACACACACTGGGAGCCGTCGGCGGTGACGTCCGAATCGACGCCGTCCGCGAGTTCGAACTCGGCGGCGAGGCCGTCGGCCAACTGGTCGGCGAGCGGGCTGGGGTCCTCTGCGAGGGGACCGGCGAGGGAGCGCTCGAACTCACGGAACAGCGCCCCGCCGGTCGGTTGCAGGGAGACGCCGCGCTCGCCGTCCTCGCCGGCGACGAACGTCGCATCGAGATCATCCACGGGCGGGATAGCGCCACTCTCATCTTGTGGAATGTACAGCGTGGCCGTCCGTGTCGGGTCCTCCAGGGGACCGTACAGACGCTGTTCTGAGAGACCGAGTTCGCCGACGAGGGCGTCGCCGTTGTCGGCGTGGGCGGCGTACACCGCCTCGCCGACGGTCGCGGCGACGAAGCGTTCCGGCGTCAGATAATACGTGAGAAGCGCGGCGAAGAAGCCGATCCCGGCAAGCGAAAACAGGACCGTCCCGCTCGCGGGGAACGCGATGCCCGCGAGGGCGGCGACCGCGCCAATCGCCGCTAGCCCGACGGCAGTCCGCCGGTACGTCGAGCGCCGTGCCCGGGCGTAAGCAGCCCGGAGCCGGCTGTTCTCCGCCTCCAGGAGTTCGACCTGCGCTGCTATATCAGCTGGTGGCGTCTCCTCGCTCGACGCCGCGTC
>JBDGQL010000059.1:26519-28828 GCA_042219105.1 Karumarchaeum halophilus (SeqCode)
AGAAGCCCGAGCCGCAGGAGTTCATACCGGTGCAAGCCGTAGCCACCGAGTAGCGACGCGGCGACGAGAGCGAGGGCGGCCCCCGGGAGTTCCCCGATCCGGAACCCAAGGGCGCCAGCGCCCGAGAGCAGTACGGTGGCGGCCACCAGCAGGGCGCCGAACCGGGCGATCCCGTCCCGGGACGGGGCGGCCGCCCCGAGCATACAGAGGAGTCCCAGTTCCGCCGGAAGCAGGTCGAGAACGCCTGGCTCTGCCGGGAGAATCGCGGCGAACAGGACGTGTCCGATGGCGACTACGTAAGGCGCCGGGAGCGCGTACCACGCGACGCCGAGGAGAACAGCCGCACCGAGTCCAAAGACGTCGCCGACCAGAACGAGCCCGAGTCCAGCGAGAACGACCCCCACGCGGCCGAGCCACTTGGTAGATCGCGCGCCCGGTTCAGTAGCGGTCGCCGACATGGGTCAGGCCCTCCGGGCGGTGCGTTGATCGTGGCCCCGTCGCCCGCTCGCGAGCACGGCATCGAGTCGGTCACCGGGCGCGACCTCGAACGCCGACACCCCCGATTTTCGAGCGAGATCGCGTCGGAACTCCTCGAACGCGACGTAGCGGTCGTACGCTGCCTCCAGATCCGCGAGTCCGCCGGGTTCGAACAGCACCGTCGGCGCGAGAAAGACGAGCACGCGGTTCTCTCCCCGGCGCGCGACGGTAACGGCCTCGCGCAGGCGCTCGGGGTTGCTGTCGTCGGTCAGGATGACGGTCCAGACCGATCCCTCGAGACGGCCGACCTCCGCCCGCATCGTCTCGAACAGCGGGTCGCCGCTGATTCGCTGGACGTAGGCGTCCGTCGCGGCGAAAAACGGCTGGAGCGTTGCGTCGAAGGCGCTCTCGCCGGTGAGCGTATTCGCCATGCGCTGGGCTGTTGCCGGGTTGCGCCGCGAATCAGGCCGGGTCGGACGCGTGCCATCGCCCTCCTCGCTGCTGGCCGATGCCGCCCCGGGATCCGGATCGCCGGGTGTCACGCGGAGCTTCTCGACCGTCGCCCGCACCCGGGCGTAGCTCTCATCGGTCGCCGCGGGTGGGTGACGCGCCGTGATGCCGTCCTCACCGACCGCATAGCAGCCGAGCGGATCCGAGAGCTGGCGGGCGCTTCCGACGAACGCCAGGGCAACGTGGCGGAGGTAATCGAGTTTGGTCGCCCCCGCAGGGCCGACCCCGAGCGCGGCGCGGTGATCGACGAGCAACGCCGTCCGGTGTTCGGTTTCGCTCTCGTACTCGCGGACGTACGGCTCCCCGAGCCGCGCCGTCGCCTTCCAGTCGATCCGATTGGCGGAGTCACCCGGGATGTACTCCCGGAGTTCCGCCGGGTCGAACCCTGATCCCGTCCGACCGCCCTCGTGTTCGCCGTAGGCGGCCGAAACCTCCTCGCCGCCCTCGCCGACGTGGACGTCCCGGGGGCGGCGCGGCTCGACGGTGATCGACGGCGTCGATCCGAGCGCGAGCGTCTCCGAGAACAGGTCGGCAGGGTCAGTTGCCGTCACCGTGACGGGATCGCAGGTGAACTGGCCCGCCACGGGCCAGGAGAGCGTCAGGCCGAGGCGGGCGTCCCCCTGGCCGGGGGCGAGCGACACGGCCTGTGTGTCGCCCTCCGCGGTCGCAGCCAGGGGCGGCCCCGCCTCGATTGAGAGGGAAAGCGCCGCCGGATCGGGCCGGGAGACCGACAGCGAGTACGCGGTCGAGCCACCGGTGGAGACGCGGTCCCGGGAGAGCGTCTGGTCGATTTCCATCGCCTCCTCCGTGTGTTCGAGTCGGGCCAGAAAGCGATACTGGTGGGCGAGCAGCCACGCGGCGAGACTCGCGGTCCCGGCGAGCAGAATCGGGCGGTCGAGCAGGAGCGCGAAGCCAGCAAGAAAGGCCGCGAGAAAGGCAACTCCCCAGAAGCGACGCGTGGCTCGCATTAATTCGGTGGTGTGTGTCGGGCGCATTCAAGCTATTGATCCCTCGATACGTCGGTCAGGAACTCACAGCGAACGCGAGGCACGGGGCGATTCTGGACCCTGTGAGCGAAGACATTTAACGGTTCATCGAGTTGTGTCAGGCGTGAGCTTCCCCAGTCGGCGTCGCCTGTTCGTGGCGCTGTTTGCGGTCATGCTGGTTCTCGGAGCGGTCGGGCCGGTGGTGGTGACCAGCGAGATTGCCAGCGCGTCCACGGGCGGGGTCGCGGGTGCGACATCTGGGGCGGACGCAGCCCCGTTCGCGGCGACGACCCCAACGGACAACGAGTCGACCCAGCACGAGAACCCCGACGAGGC
>JBDGQL010000179.1:0-28566 GCA_042219105.1 Karumarchaeum halophilus (SeqCode)
GAGGTCGGCACCCACCAGGTCCGCCCCGGAGAGGTCGGCACCCACCAGGTCCGCCTCGGAGAGGTCGGCACCCACCAGGTCCGCCCCGGAGAGGTCGGCACCCACCAGGTCCGCCCCGGAGAGGTCGGCTTCCAGGAGGCGCGCCCCGGAGAGGGTGGCGTCCCAGAGGTCCGCCTCGGAGAGGGTGGCGTTCAAAAGGTTCGCTCCGGAGAGGTCGGCGCTCCGGAGGCACGCCTCTGAGAAGTCGGCGTCCCGGCGGTCCCCCCTGGAGAGATCGGCGCCCGTGAGGTCCGCCCCGGAGAGGTCGGCGTTCTGAAGATCAGCCCCGGAGAGGTCGGCGTCCTGGAGATCCGCCCCCGGTTCAATGTCGTCGGGTGTGATATCGTCGTCAGGCATCTCCGTACCTCTACATGCGGTAGATGGCTATAGTGTCTGTCGGAAATCATACCATCCGGTGGAATATACTGTCGGACAGAGACATTGATAATCGAACCCCCGGGACGGGCCTTCGAATTATCAATACTTCTGTCCGACAGTATATCATGTCCGGAGCCTGTCCGATACACCCGGACGTGATTTGTTTGAGCCGTGCCGTCACAAACCCAGGGTATCACGAGCCGAACGCATTGATCTGGTGTCGTGGCGCGTAACAGAGTCACGTCCGGGTGTAGAGCTGTACGTTCGTGACGTAATTCGGCATCCCGGGGTGGCGAAGATTTCCATCGAGTCACAGCCGACAGTATAAATAACGAGCGCCCGACGATACGAACAACAGTGGACGAAGCAGAGGCTCGCCGTCGGATCGAGGACCTCGCCGACCGCGCTGTGGCGGACCGGGCGGCGTTTGACCCCCCGGCCGATCCCCCCGACGAGACGCAGGCCATGGAGTACCTCCGGGAGGGTGCTGGCGAGGCGGTGTGGCTGTACGTCGACGCCCGCGTGAACGGCTTCGTCCACATCCCGCCCGACGCGTTCGAGGAGCTGGAAGGCGCGATGAACACCTGGCTAGAGCTGTACGCGGCCTGTTATGGCGTCGAGATGGACGCCGCCTTCACCGTCCGGAAGGCGGCCGAACTCCTTCTGGAGACCCACAACATCAAGGATACCGCGGCGATGCTGACGCGGGTCGGGACCGGAGAACCTGAGACCAGCGGACCCTGAACGCGGGAACTCCGGACGCCGTCGACACGCGATCCAGTTTTATCAGGAACTATTATACATTCCCCCGGAATAATTGTTGTCATGCAAGCCCCGAAGGACCTCACCTTTGACCACGTCGACCGCCGGCGGATCTACCAGTACGTCGAGTCCCGGGGCGCCGTCGATCTGGAGGAGGTTCGCGACGCGCTCGGGATCGATCCGAGGGGGTTTCGCCACCACGTCACGTTCCTGAAACGCGACGGCCTGATCGAAGCCGACGGCGACGAACTCCGCGTCGCGTTCGGGGGCGGCGAATTGGAGGAACACACCACCCGGGAGCTCGCGTTCACCATCCGGATGGCACGCCCGGAAGACCGGAACGGACTCATCGAGGCGATCAGGGCGGTCGCGGCAGCGGGAACGTACATCGAGGCCGACACCGTCGCCCACCTCATCGACCACGAGGAAGTCCTGCTCCGGTACAACCAGCTCGAAGCACGGGTGTTCTTCGTGGCGACTGTCGAGGAGGCGGTCGTCGGCTGGGTGCATCTCGACGCCGCCGAACTCGACGAACTCGCCCACACCGCTGAACTCACCGTTGGCGTTCTCGAGGAGTGCCGGGGCCACGGAATCGGGGGTCGCCTGCTCGAACGCGGGCTCCGGTGGGCGGCGGCGAACGATTACGAGAAGATCTACCAGGCCGTCCCGGCCACCAACGAGACGGCGATCGAATTCCTCGAGTCCCACGGCTGGGAGACGGAAGCCGTCCGTGCCGACCACTACAAGATCGACGGCGAATACGTCGACGAGGTGATGATGGCCGTCTCCCTGCCGCGGTGACGCGATAGCCGTGTCCCGGTGGGCCGGCCACGTTCCACCGACAGGATGAACTACGTTGCCGTATCACTCCGAGGCGATGGGTACTTGTTCGGAGGAGGGCTGTGAGGAGCCCGCGGCCGTCCGCCTGCACGTCCCGTGGGCGGATGACCGGGAGGTCTGTCCGGCGCACGCGCGGCCGGTAGCGCGCAAGGACGGCGTGGTCGCGGAACCGCTCCCAGGTAGCGAGGACGAGTGGCCTTAAGCCGAGTTCCCCCCCACCTGCGGGCCCCGGGGCGGGTTGAGGAGCACGGCGTCGAGCAACGCGAGCACCCCAACGATCGCCCCGAACAGGAGGCCCATCTCCAGCCCGATGCCGAGAATTTGTGCGAGAAGCGCGGGCGGAATCAGGGCTGCCGGGATGACCGCGAGCACAAGATCATACCGCGACAGCGACCATCGGTTCACGACGCCAGTTGAGGTTGAGTCGGTGTTCGTCATCGAAATCACCTATCCGCGGTTATGCGATCGTCCCACTAAAATGTTATCCCCGTTACGTCGTAGTTACGTCGAAATTACGTCCAAAGAACACACAACATTTTTTTATTTGGGTTAAGCGAATGTTTCTCATAAGTTATGAAGCCAATTTGTCGTCGGATCGTCTTCGATCGGACGGTCACATCGACCGCGAGGAGTTGGCGACGACGAGAAGGCTGCTCGCGGACATGGCGAGGGCGGCAAACAGCGGGTTGAGCGCGCCGGCCACCGCCAGCGGGATCGCGACCGTGTTGTACAGGAAGGCCCACCCGAGATTCTCTCGGATCCGGCGCCGGGTCGTGGCGGTAATGTCGAATATCTCGGGAACTGCCGTGATATCGTCAGTGGTGATCACGGCGTCCGCGGCGTCAGCCGCGAGTTTCGTCCCGCGTTCGAGGGCGATGCCGAGGTCCGCCGCTCCGAGCGCGGGGGCGTCGTTGCTGCCGTCGCCGACCATGGCGACCTGTCCATCTGTGCGGAGTCGCTCGATCACTTCGGTCTTTGCCTCCGGCGGGACGCCGGCGAACACCTCTGCGACGCCGGGGTGATCCCGGAAGCGCCGCGTCGCCTCCTCGCCGTCGCCCGTGATCACGACCACTCGGTGGTCGGCGGCGAGCGTGGAAACGACATCCTCCCAGCCGTCCCGCGGTTGCTCGCCCGCGATCGCGACCCCACGGGCCGCCCCCGACCACCCGATCAGCGCCGGGATCTCTCCGGCCTCGCGGGCTGTCCCAGCCCGGTCGACGATCGGTTCGGGCACCGTCCAGCCCTCCTCGGCGAACAGCGCCGCGCTCCCCACGACCGTCTCTTGGCCTCCGACGATTCCGGAGACGCCGCGACCGGGACGGTGGGTCACCTCGCCGATCTCCCGACCGTCTTCACCCGCTCTCTCGCTCTCGGTGTCGCCCCCGCCGGCCACACTCTCGACGATGGCCGCCGCGACGGGGTGGTCGGCGAACCGCTCTAACGCCGCGGCCCGCGAAAGCAGGGTCTCGACGTCGGCGTCCCCGTCCGTCTCGACATCCGCCAGGCGCAGCTCGGCCTCGGTGAGCGTCCCTGTCTTGTCGAAGGCGACGACGTCAATCTCGCCGGCGCGCTCGATCACTTCGCCGTTCGCGAGCACGACGCCCCGATCTATGGCGTTGCTCACGCCGGCAGCGACCGCCAGCGGCGTCGCGAGCCCAAGCGCACAGGGACAGGACACCACCAGCACCGTGAGCCCCGCGAGCACGGCGCCGGTCGACGCCCCGCTAGCGAGGACTGCCCACGCCATCGTCGCGACCGCCACCACGATCACCGCCGGGACGAACACGGCCGCGAGCCGATCGGCGAGACGCTGTGCCCCCGGCCGCGTGCTTCGGACCTCCCAGAGGAGTTCCGTCAGCCGGTCAAGCGTGCTCGCGCCGGTCGCCCCGACCTCGACCACGAGTCCGCCATCGATCACGGCGGCGCCACCGATGGCATCCGCGCCCGGCGTCTTCCGGACCGGGACCGACTCGCCGGTGATCAGCGACTCGTCGACGCCCGCCTCGCCTTCGATCACCGTTCCGTCGACCGGGATGCGCTCGCCGGCGCCGACAACGACCTCGTCGCCGGCACCGAGTTCGTCGACGCTCACCTGCTCGGTGTCGCCACTCCGGGTCCGCCTGGTTGCCGCCTGGACGCGTTCCTCGGTGATGTCTGCGAGGCGTCCGGCCGCCCGCCGGCGCATCCGATCCTCATACCGGTTCCCGATGGTGACCGCGAGGACGATCACGATCGCGATGTCGAAATACACCTCCGTCGCACCCGTCAGCGTGGCGAGCACGCTGTGGGCATACGCGGTCACCGCCGCGGTCGCGATCAGTAGGTCCATGTTCGGCTCACCGGCCCGCAGGCTGACGTAGGCCCCCCGGAGGATCGGATACCCCGTATAAAACAGAACGATCGTCGCCATCAGCCAGATGTTCCAGATCAGGTACGTGCCGGCCGTCCCGTCCAGGTCGAGCAGGAGCGCCCCGGGATCGGCGCCCAGATACGTGGGGTACAAAAAGAGAACGTACCACATCATAGACATCATCCCGAAGAACAGTCCGACGAGCAGTCGTCCAAGCGACTCCTGATCCTCGGTGTCGGTCGCGTCGGGGTCCCGGGCGCGGTATCCGGCGCGGTCCACGACATCGGCGAGTTGTTCGCGGTCGACCTCCCCGGGGTCGTAGGCCAGTTTCAGGAGTCCGGAGGGGTAACTTGCCTCCGCCCCGAGGATTCCCTCCCGATCGGTCGCCGTGGACTCGACGAACGCCTCGCAGGTCGCACAGTGCATCCCCTCCACGGAAAGATACGTCGTGTCGGCTTCCTCGGGAAGGTCGTCGCCGGACCCGGCGTCGTCTCCGTCCCGCAGCGTCGCCCGCGCCTTCTCGGGGTCGACATCGCCGAGCGTCCGGTAGGCCTCCAGACACCCCCGACAGCAGAACCGTCCCTCGACGCCGTCGTCCGTGACTGGTGGCTCCGGCGTCGGCAGGTCACAGAGGGTGCAGGCGTCGCCGTCTTCCGTGACATCGCCCCCGGACCCGGTGATCGTCGCCATCGTGGTCACCCCAGGGGCCCGTAGATCGGGATCGGCATCCGGGGCACCTCCACGCCGACGCTCGCAAGCCCCATCGACAGCGGGGCGTACCCGAGCACGACGAACGCGACGCCCAGCACACGGTGGAGTCGGGTGCGCGTCCGCGCGGAGGCGGCCCCGAAGACGGTGCCGTACACGAACAGCGTCGGGATCGTTCCCAGGCCGAGCACGAACAGGGCGCTCGCGCCTGCGACCGGATCCCCCCGGGCGAACGCATATAGAAACGCGGGGTACAGAAGCGGGCAGGGCAACAGGCCGTGTAGCCCGCCCAGCAGGGCGATCCGGGGACCCTTCACCCACCGGTCGACCCGGTCGCCGATTAGGCGGTAGGCGCCCGACAGCGCCCCGCCGCTCTCGAGGCGCGCGAGGACGCTGGTCCCGTTCAGGGCGTACCCCACCCCGACGGCGACGATGAGCACTCCGACCGCGATCCCGGCGACCCCCCGGACGCTCTTGGCGATCGAGAACACCGCCGCGGTGTCGACGAGGAGCCCCCCGAGCGCCCCGAGAACGCCGCCGATGAGGGTGTAACTCGCCGTCCGACCGAGGTTGAACAGCGCGTGCTGGCGGATCTCTCGGAAGGACAGGGCGTCCCGCCTGCCCGACAGCCGGTCGGCGTAGGTCGTCACCAGCGGTCCGCACATTCCCAGACAGTGAGTGCTCCCGAGAAGACCGATGGCAGCAAACACAAGCAGTTCGACCTCGCGTCCGTTCCCGAGCGGGGACGCCGCAATCGGAACCCAGCCGGACATGCGGGGCTACTCCGGGATGCCGGCGGACGCCGTCTCGGTCGAGACCATCCAGTAGAGACTACCGGCTATCAACACGACGCTCACCGTCGAGAGCCCGATTATCGGGGCGGATCGATCCAGCGCGAACAGCACCCCTGGAACGATCCCGAGCAGCGCGACGATCGGGACGAGTCGGAGCGCGGTCGATGACATATCGGGCGCTTGCGAGTGTGCCGATATAAATCCCCGGTCCGTTCCCAGCCGGCTGGAATTCGGATCAGGGATTAGTACCGGTGTCGCGTTCCCTCGACGTGATGCGTGGAGCCACGCACCGTCCGCGAGGCGTCGAACGTCGGCGAAAACGGGGGCCGGCGAGCGGGCCCGACTCGCCGGGGACCGGCGACCAAGAACGAACCTATTTACCCGACCGCATGGATACACGCCAGACACAAGGGAAATACACATGAGAAACGATGGCGGCGTGACACGACGATCGATTCTCCGCGGTGCAGCGGGAGGGACGGCGGCGACGCTCTCGCTGTCGGCCGTGGGGAGCGCAGGGGCACAGGAGTCGCCGGACGTCGAGAAGTGGCTATCGGAGACGGGGAACTACGACGGCACGGTCGTCGACAGGACCGGCCAGGACGAGGTGACGATCGACGTCGGCGCGCCGGGCAACGAGGGAAACCTCGCGTTCGGCCCGGCGGCGGTCCGGATCGATCCGGGGACGACGGTGACCTGGGAGTGGACTGGCAAGGGCGGACCGCACAACGTCCAGACCAAGAAGGGGCCGGCCAACCTCGACAGCGGCCAGCCGGTCCCCGACGAGGGGACGACCTACCAGCACACCTTCGAGGCGGAGGGCGTCACGACCTACTACTGTAACCCTCACCGGACTCTAGGCATGAAGGGCGCGATCGTCGTCGGTGACATCCAGGTCGGTGGCGGCGCGGTCCGCCCGGACTTTGGCGGCTGGCTGGCGGAGTCCGACGGCGGCTACGAGGACGCCCGCGGCCAGGAGGAGGTCATCGTCGACGTGGGCGCGCCCGGCAACGACGGCAACCTCGCGTTCTCGCCGGCCGGACTATGGATCGAGCCCGGAACGACGGTTCGCTGGGAGTGGACCGGCCAGGGTGGCCCACACAACGTCCTGACCGAGGAGGGTCCGGCCGACCTCGACAGCGGACAGGCGGTTCCCGACGAGGGGACGACCTACGAGCACACCTTCGAGGAGGGCGGCATCACGACCTACTACTGTAACCCTCACCGGACCCTCGGAATGAAGGGCGCGGTTGCGGTCGGGGACGACGTCCCGACGGTCGCGGCTGGGGATGGTGGCGATGTCGGCGATGATGTCGGCGATGATCCCGGCGACGAAGCCGGCGGTGACTCCGGGTTCGCGCTCCCGGGCGGCCAGCCGGAGATTTCGATCCTCCTCGCGACGTTCGGGATAACTGCCGTGGCGGTGTTTTCGGTGCTGGCCTCGGAGTACCGCGGCGCGCTCGGCGGGACGGCCGACGCCGAGGAACCCGCATGGCCAAGCGCCGAGGACGGCATCGAGCGCGAAATCGACCACGACGAGTTCGATCCGACCGGGACGGCATCGCTGATCGCGCTGTACTTCCTGATCCTGGTCGGCCTGTGGTTTTTCATGTACTTCGTGGAGTTTCTGGGCAACGGCCCGACGGTGATCGGATAGGAGGTGACACGAATGGAAGTCCATCGGTTCGAATCAGTCTGGGCGGTGGTATCGGTCGTCCTGATCGTCGCGTGGATCGGGACGGTGACCTACGGCGCGATCGGTCCCGGTATCGCGATGGTCGACGGCAGCGGCGGGGAGGCCGACGCCGCCCTGATCGAGAAGGCACGCACCAACGACAGCGTCTCCTTCGACGAGGTCGATGGGTTCCGCGCACCGGGTGTGTACAACGGAACCGGGGAAAACAGCTACAACGTCTACGTCGTTGCGTACCAGTTCGCGTTTGAACCCGGGAGCATCGACCCGATCAGGGTACCGAAAGGCGCGAACGTGACGTTCTACCTCACGAGCGAGGACGTCGTCCACGGCTTCGAACTCGTGGGAACGAACGTCAACACGATGGCCATCCCGGGCCAGATCGGGCAGTTCACCGTCGAGTTCGAGGAGGCGGGCACCTACGGGATCATCTGTAATGAGTACTGTGGCGCCCAGCACCACAACATGGCCGGGCAGTTGAGGGTCGTCAATGAGTCCGAGTTCGGGGGTGGGAACTGACATGGCATTCGTCGACGACTACCCCTTCGAGGCGCGGATCGTGCGGCTGTGTCTGGGTGTCTCGTTCATCGCGCTCGGGATCGGCGGGCTGTTCGGACTCGTGCAGGCGCTGCACCGGACGAACGTGTACCGTGGCTTCATCGACTCCCCCGATTACTACACCATCCTGACCGGTCATGGCGTCCTGCTCGTGCTCGTGTTCACGACGTTTTTCATCGCGGGGCTGTTCCTGTGGGCCGTCACCGGGAGTCTCGAACGCCCGGTCACGAGCCAGCGGCTCGCGTGGTCGTGGTTCGTCCTGATGACCGTCGGGACCGTCCTCGCGGCGGTGGCGATCCTGGGCGGCATCATCGACTTCATTCCCCTGAAAGCCGACGTGCTCTTTACCTTCTACGCGCCGCTGCAGGCCCACCCGATCTTCTATCTCGGCCTGGCGCTGGTGATCGTCGGCTCCTGGATCGCCGGCGCGAACTACTTCCTCTCCTATCGCGCGTGGCGGAAGGACAACCCCGAGGAGCGCATTCCGCTTCGCACCTTCATGGTGCTGACGACGTTCCTGATGTGGTATCTCTCCTCGATCGGGGTGGCGATCTCGGTCGTCGTCTTTCTACTCCCGTGGTCGCTTGGCATCATCGATCAGGTGAACCCGCTTCTCACCCGGACCCTGTTCTGGTACTTCGGGCACCCGGTCGTGTACTTCTGGCTGCTGCCGGCGTATCTCGGCTGGTACACCATCCTGCCGAAACTGTCGGGTGGGCGGCTGATCTCCGACCCGCTCGCGCGCGTGGTGTTCGTGCTCTTCCTGTTGCTGTCGACCCCTGTGGGGTTTCACCACCAGTACGTCGACCCCGGGATCGCCGAGGGGTTCAAGTTCATCGCCATGACGAACACGATGTTCCTCCTGCTTCCCTCCCTGCTCACCGCCTTCACCGTCGTCGCGAGCATGGAGTACGGCGCACGCCGCCGTGGGGGCACCGGACTGTTCGGCTGGCTCCGGTCGCTGCCCTGGGACAACCCCGCCTTCTCGGGGATGGCGCTCGCGGGCCTGATGTTCGCCGCCGGCGGCTTCTCGGGCATGATCAACGCCGGCATGAACATCAACTACCTGATCCACAACACCCTCTGGGTGCCCGGGCACTTCCACCTGACCGTGGGGACGGCCTTTGCGCTGACGGCGATGGCGCTGTCCTACTGGCTGTATCCCCAGATCTCCGGCAAGCGCCTCCGTCTTCGCGGGCTGGCGGTCGTCCAGCCGTTCGTCTGGTTCGTCGGCATGACGCTGATGTCGAACGCGATGCACCGGGCCGGCCTGGCTGGCATCCCGCGCCGCACCGCCGAACCCCAGTACGACCAGGTGAGCTTCGAGGGGGTCGCCGGCAGCGTCTCGGAGATGCGCATCCAGATCGCCATCGGCGGAACGCTGCTGTTCGTCGCCCTCCTCCTGTTCCTGGCGGTGATGACGGCGACGTGGCTCTCGGGGCGCGATCTCCCGGTTCTCGCGTCCGACGTCGACAGGCCGCCGCTGTCGGGCGCCACCGCGGGCCCGCTCGTGCTCGACAACCTCCGTCTGTGGACGGCTATTGCGATCGTCCTCATCGTGATCGCGTACAGTCTGCCGCTGTTGGGCATGGTTTCGGGTGGCGTGTTCGAGCCGGGATCCCCGCCGATCGTGCCAACCTGACCCCCGCATGGAGCGACGCACCCTGATTCGATTGCTCGTGGTTTTCGGAATCGGCATCCCGCTTTTGATCGAGGGAGTCACGTTTCTCGGATTGTTCGAAGCGCAACTGCTGGGCGGGGACGGGGGATCGACGCCGACGCCGACCGTTGACGGCGTGACCGAGGGCGAGGAGATCCTCTCGGAGACGGCACCGACCGAGACGCTTTCGACCGTGTCGCTCTCCGGAAACGGCGAGCGAACACTCACGCTCACCGTGCACGTGAACAACACCGCGAACGATCCCTACAAACTCCGCCTTGGCTCGGTTACGACCGATGGCGGCGAGAGGATCGAGCGGAACGTCTCGACCGGCGAGATCGGGCCGGGCGAAGCGGCGTTCGCTACCGCACAGTGGACGCTCCCGAGTGGGGCACAGCCAACGTCCGTCACCGTCGTCACGATTACCACGGAGAACGGGGAGCGCCAGCGGACCGAGCGAACGATCGAACTCGCGTCCTCGTGATACTATCGGCTATACACCCGGACGTGACTCTGTTACGCGCCACGACACCAGATCAATGCGTTCGGCTCGTGATACCCTGGGTTTGTGATAATGTCTGTTGTAGCTGTTTACCGGTGATCGCCACCCCCGGTGGCGGCGAGCACCGGTAAGAGACTACAACAGACATTATGACGGCACGGCTTGCGCAAATCACGTCCGGGTGATATAATCACGTGAGCAGTTTCGCCACCCCGTCGTGGCGGGATCGCTCACGAAGTTATAGCCGACAGTATGAGCGTCCCCCAGGTGGCGGGTTCCGGCATCGAACGCTCCTGGCATCGAAACTCACTTTCGACACCCACCGAGAGTGTCATCACCCTAGCCATTCGTTCCTCGTCATCGGCTGTCAAGGCGGATACCTCGGGGCTTGACCCCGAGGAGGAAGCCGACACTCCATTCGACAAACCACGTTCGAGAGCATAGCCGACTCCTCTTCCTGAATATATACATTTAACTATTTATGTAAATACTATGAAGTATAGTGGTTGTTCGGAACATCCAAATCAAACTCGACGTTTCCGAGGACGACCACGGGTGGCGAATTCCTCCACGAACTTACAGCCGACAGTATACTGTCGGACAGAGACATTGATAATCGAACCCCCGGGACGGGGGGCCTTCGAATTATCAATACTTCTGTCCGACAGTATATCAGCAAACCCGCAAGTTCACAGCCGGGGGAATCACTCGCTTGGATTCCCCACGGAGGAATCTTCGCCCGTTAGCGCGGAGAGGAGGTCAATTCAACGCAACACTCTTTCGGTAGTGGCCCATACGTTCGTAAGTGCGCGTCCTCGTTGTTGGAGCGACCGGATTCGTCGGTGGCCAGCTCGTCGAGTCGTTGTGCTCAGCCGGACATGACGTCGTCGCCTTCTCCCGGAGCGCGAGCCAGTCGAGATTCCCGGACGCCGTCGAGATATTCGAGGGCGACCTTGGCGATCCGGAGTCGCTGGAGGGGCTCTGTGAGGAAATCGACGTAGCCTACTACCTGATCCACTCCCTGACGGCCGAGAATTTCGCGGAGCTAGACCGCACCTACGCCCGCCGGTTCCGGGAGCTGGCGTCGGCGGCCGGCGTCGACAGGGTGGTCTACTTGAGCGGCATCAGCGGCGACGAGCGAGACCTCTCGCCACACCTCGCTTCCCGCCGGGAGGTCGAGTCGGTGCTCGAGGCCGGGGAGTTCGATCTAACCGTCCTCCGGGCGGCGATCATCATCGGTCCCGGCAGTGCGAGCTTCCGCATCGTCGACGACCTCACCGACCGGTTGCCCGTGATGACGGTCCCAAAATGGGTGCGGACGCCGTGCCAGCCGATCGGCATCGACGACGCCGTCGCCTATCTCATTGGCGTCCTCGACGTCGAGGAGACCCGGGGTGGCATCTACGACATCGGCGCGCCGACGGTGTGGTCCTACGAGTCACTGCTGAAGTTGACCGCCGAGGAGAAGGGAAAGCGCGTCCTGATCGTGCCGGTGCCGGTGATGTCCCCGGGACTTTCTTCACACTGGCTTCGACTGACGACGGATGTCCAGTACGCCATCGCCCGGCCGCTGGTCGAGAGTATGCGGAACCCCGTGACTGTCGACCCCGAGCAGGACCTGCAGCCGGTCGTTCCCATCGAACAGACGCCGGTCGAGGAGGCGGTCCGACAGGCGCTTGCGGAGGGCTAACACTGTCGGCGATCCGATAACGCGTCTTCGATCTCGTCGTAGTCGGGAAACGCCGGCCACTGGTCGGCGACCCAGGCGTACGTCACGGTCCTGTCGGGTTCGAGTAGGTACGCTGCCGGCCGGGGCTCGGAGACGCCGGCCATCCCGTCCAGGTCGTTCTCGATCCCGTACGCTTCCGCGACGCCGTTGTCCGGATCCGAAAAGAGGCCGTAGTCGCCGTCTCCGAGGCCGCGCTCGCGGATCAGGGCCCTGTGTGCGTACGGCGTCGAGATCGACACGCCGACGACGGTGGCGTGGTCGTCCCAGCCCCGGTCGGCAATCTCCTGCCAGACGTACGTCGCCGGGAACGACCCGGCCATCGGGTGGAAGACGAGGAGAACCGGGCCACCGGCCGTCAACTCCGAGAGCGCGCGGTCCTCCCAGTACTCCGCAGTGACGAGTGGTCGGGTGAAGTCAGGGGCGGTTTCCCCCACCTCGACCGCGTCGGCCTCCGGCATGGAGACCACGTCGAAGCCGAGATCCATCTCAGGCACCTCCGTAGGTCGACTCCAGGTAATCGACGATGTTCGCGCTCTCGGACATCGTCACGCCCCGCGTTTCGTCGACGATGGCGGGAACCGTCCGCGCGCCAGTGAGGCGTTTGACTGCGTCGCGCCGGGAGTGTAACGGTTCGACGAACCGCGATCGGTACGCCAGGTCAAGCTCGTCGAGGGTTCTGACGACGCGCTCACAGAACGGGCACGCCTGCAGCCGGTACAGGGTGATGTGGGGATCGTCCGACATGTGAGCCGGTAGGAACCCTCGACGCCTAAGAGTAGCGTTCACGGCGGTCGTGGCCGCCGGTAAGCGGTGAGAACAGTTACACAAATGACTTACAACCGACCCTATCATACTGTCGGCTGTAAGTTCGTGGAGGAATTCGCCACCCCGGGGTGTCGAATATCTCCATCGAGTCACAGCCGACAGTATCAGGCGGCGTCGACGACACACCTGAATCCGATGTTACCCGTCGAACTGTCGGGCGTGTTTTTCGAGCGTGCTGCGACCCGGTAGCGATTGCACCACGAGCGATGACAGAGGTACGATCCGCCCCGCATGACTCGCTCCTCGCCCTCGGGTGGCCCGGTCGGGTCGTCGGGGTCGTAGGCGTCGGTGGTATGATAGTCGGGGCTGAACCAGTCCGCACACCACTCCCAGACGTTGCCCGAGACGTTGTACAGCCCGAATCCGTTGGGCTCGAACTCGTCCACGGGGGCGGTCCCGAAGTAGCCGTCGTCGACGGTGTTTCGCTCCGGGAAGCTTCCCTGCCAGATGTTGCAGCGGTGCTCGCCGTCCGGTCGGAGTTCGTCACCCCAGGGGTACCGTTTGGCCTCCAGACCGCCGCGGGCGGCGTACTCCCATTCGGCCTCCGTCGGCAGACGTTTGCCCGCCCAGTCGGCGTAGGCACGGGCGTCGCGCCAGGAGACGTGCGTGACCGGATGATCCAGACGATTCTCGTCGATCACGTTCGAATGTGGGCCTTCGGGGCGGATCCAGGTGGCCTCCTCGACGGCGAGCCACCACGGCGCCTCCGGGACCGACTGCATGGCGTGGGGCTCGTCCTCCGTGGCGAGGAAGTCCTCGAACACGAACGACCAGCCGAAACGCTCGGCGTCAGTCGTGTACCCGGTGTCGCGAACGAACTGCAGGAACTCGGCGTTGGTCACCGCGTGGCGGTCGACGTAGATTGGGTCGATCCGGACCTCCCGGGCCGGTCCCTCGCCGTCAGCGGCGAAGCCGACATCGCTGTCGGTGCCCATGGTGAAGGTGCCACCCTCCAGTCGAACCATGCGGTCGGTGCGGTCGTCGCTCTCGGTCGCCGGTGGCGGGCCTTCCACCCGTGCGCGGTCGTTCGTGGCGTCCTCCTCGCGCTCGCGGGAGGGGCGGTCGCTCCGGGAGGCCGCACAGCAGGCGGGATCGCTCTCGGTCACGGACCGAGCCTTGTCGACGAACGGACTAAATGTTACTGTTGTCGGAAAACGCGACGAAAGGCATTTGCTTGCAGGACACTGGTAATACGTATGGTCGACGTCACTATCGCCGGAATCGTCGTCGGTCTCGTGGCGTTTTTCTTCTTCATCTTCCTCATGCTTCGTCGAACCCTGACCGGTTTCAAGGAGGGCGTCGAGAGCGGACGGAACCGGCGAAACAAGTGATATCCCGATCGTAGCACTACTCGAATCCATCCTCGAAGACGAACCGACCGTTCCGCTGGATCACCTCGCCGTCGGCCTCGATACGGGACTCCTCGCTCATGTCGACGATCATGTCGACGTGGACGGCACTCTCGTTTCGGTCGTTGTCCTCGCCGACGGTGTCCTCGTAGGCCCGACCGACCGCCATATGGACGGTGTCACCCATCTTTTCGTCGAACAGCATGTTGTACGTGAACTGCGATATATCCCGGTTCATGCCGATGCCGAGTTCGCCCAGCCGACGGGCCCCCTCGTCGGTATCGAGTACCTCGGTCAGGACGGACTCGTTCTTGCTCGCCGCGTGACTCGTGACCACACCGTCCTCGAACCGGAGGTTGACCTCCTCGATCTCCCGACCCTGGTGGTAGAGCGGTTTGTCGAACAGCACCTCGCCGTCCACGGAGTCAGTCACGGGGGCGGTGAACACCTCACCCCCCGGAAGGTTGGCCTCGCCGTAGTCATTGATCGGCGGGTTCCCTTCAATACTGAGCGAGATGTTTGTGGTATCGCCGCTTTTGATACGGATTTCGTCAGCACTTTCGAGGATCTCGACGAGCTGGGCCTGGTGCTGGCGGACGGCGTCCCAGTCTTTCAGAACGGCATCGTACACGAAGTTCTCGTAGCCTTCGGTGGACATCTCGGCGAGTTGTGCGAACGCGGGCGTGGGAAACTGGGTCAGACACCACCGTTTCGAGAGGCGTTCGTCGAGCAGCTGTTTCCGTGCCTTCCGGTAGGCGCTCGTCGTGGCCGAGTCGACGTCAGCTGTCTCGGTGACGTTGCGGTCGCTCCGGACGGCGATGTACACGTCCATCTCCTCGAAGAGCGCCATTTCGTGGCTCGGCAGTTCGAAATCCCCGTCGTGATTCCGGAGATACGCCCGCCGGAACCGGCTTCCAGTTCGCCCTCGCACCGTGAGTGGGTTCGCCCCGGCGTCGGCGATCATCTCGTAGAGAGCAGTTATGAGATCGTCAGCCACCGGAGCGGCGTCGATGACGACGTTGTCGCCCGCCTGGATCGACGTCGAGTGAGTGGCGATGATCTGTGCGTGTTCGCGGATGCGTGAATCCATACGTGCCCCATCGGCCGGCGTACGCATACTGGTTTCGGAGCGGTCCGTCAGCCTCCCCTATACGGGTCGACAGAACTGTTGATAGAATTAGCCTCCACTGTACCCGGCGAATATCTATCAGGACTTCTGTCGACCCGTATAGGCCACACCAGCACGTTCGACGGCCCACGGCATCGCAGAAGCTAAACCATCCCCGAACGAATTTCCAAATATGTCAACAACCGCTGACGATTCCGGAAACGGGGAAAACGGGTCGCTGTTCGAGGACAGCTGGGTGCGGGACGTGACGAGAATGGGAATCCTCTGGCTGATCGGGACGATCGTCGCCATATTCCTCCTGCTTTACATCGGTCCGATGATATTCGGGTGATCGGGGCGGTCGCACGTCATTTCGGGATCGACCCGTAGAGACGCCGGACTACAGGACGTCGTCGAAGTCGTTGTGGCCGTTGATGTCTACGCCCTCGTCGGTTATCTCGGCGAGAAAGACGCCGTCGCCCGATGCGGTGTCGCGCTCGACCGCACTCTTGACCGCGCGAGCAGCGAGCGTCATCGCCTCGTCGTTCGAGAGGCCCTCCTCGTACCCGCCCTCGAGGACGCCGTAGGCGAGTTGCATCCCGCTGCCGGTACAGGTGTAGTCGTCGCCCATGACGCCGCCCGCAGGGTCGAGACTGAACACGTGGCTGCCCTCGTCGTCGACGCCCCCGAGAATCGGCGAGACGAGGAAAAAGGGGCCGCCACGAAGGAAGTTGCCCGCGAGCGTCGCGAGCGCGCTGATGGAGATGTCCTCGCCGCGCCGCGTCTCATACAGGTTCGACTCCGCGCGGAGCGACCGGATGAACGACTGTGCGCCGCCGACCGACCCCGCCATGGTGAGCGCGGCGGTCGGGTGGATCTGCTCGACTTTCTGGACGTCCTTGTTCGAGATGAACCGGCCGCCGAGGCTGGCGCGCATGTCCGTCGCCATCACGACGCCCTCCGACGTCGTCAGGCCGACCGTCGTCGTCCCGGTCTTGTTAACACCCTCCAGATCCGACTCGCTCAGGTCGTTTCGCGGTACGTCGCCTAGCTCCGGCGCGTAGGGGTCGGTGTCCGTCTCGAGATCGTCTCCGAACGGGTTCCCGGCTGGACCAGTGGATCGCATTACTGCAACCTGGGCCCCCAGCGCATAAAGACTCAGCGTTTCGGCAACCCGTGCCAGAAGGAGACACCGGCGCCGCCGCTGTGCGTGGATGGCTCCGCGAGAAACGCTCGTGGGCTAGCCGGCGTTCGCGTACGCCTCGTCGAGTCGCTCCACGACCCTGTGGACCGGCAGGGTGATTCCGCCGCGGGCCAGGAGGAGAGCGACCGGCAACAGCAGGATTCCGAGAGCGATGCTAAGCTGGTACAGCGCGTACAGCGCCGCGCGCTCCAGTAGTGGGATCATCTTCGCGTATCAGCGATACCTGGCCCTCTTGTATTTAAATCTTCTCACCCAATTATCATGATCCATATGCGTGTTTTCGTGCGGGAAACCCGACGCTGTCTCCCGATTTTTCGATTCGCCGACCGTCAGTCCACGCGTTCGGGGGAGCATCCCCGGCGAGCCCGTAGCGCCGCGTCGCTGACTTCTGTGTCATCGATAACTTATGCGATAACGTATGCGAAGAATCGGCGTCACGTCCGACACGGAAAACGGACGTTACTCGATGAGCGCCGCCTCGATGAGTTCCATCGGGTGTCGGATGTCGTATCCGCTTCCGTGTTCCATCTGCATCGCGCAGGTCGGACACTCCGTCATGCCCGTCTCCCCCTCCGCGTGCTCCATGTGTTCGAACATCTCCTCGCCGATCTTCATCGACTTCTCGTATTTCTCCTCCTTCCATCCGTAGGTTCCGGAGATACCCGAACAGGAGTCGCCGACGTCCTCGATGCCGACGCCGTCGAGATCCCGGAACAGCTCCACGGCCTGCCGGTCCAGCCCCTGGTTGCGGGCGTGACAGGGCGCGTGGTACGCGAACTCGTCGGCGAGCTGGCCGTCTATTTTCGCCTCCCGGATCTCGCCGCGGATATCCTCGTGAATCCGGAGGTACTCCACCGACTCGAAGGTGTTTTTCGCCACCTCGTCGATCCCCTCGATGTCGAACAGTTCGGGGTACTCTTGGCGCAAGGCCATCGAACAGGAGGTACAGGAGGCGATGGCGTCGTACCCCTGCTCGACCAGGTCGCTCATCGAGGAGACGTTGACCTCGGCGTGGCGGCGAGCGTCGTCCAGCATGCCGTTCGCGAACATCGGCGTCCCCGAACACTTCTGCTCGGGAACGACCACCTCGTAGCCGAAGTGCTCGTACACCCGGACGAGCGCCCTGCCGACCTCCGGGGTGTTGTAGTTGGAGTAACAGCCATGGAAGTACGCCACTCGCTTGTCGGCGTCGGGGTCCTCGCCACGGCGCTTGCGGGCCTCGCGGGCACGCTCCCTGGAGCCGGCGGCGGCGCCTTCCGCCGCCCACCACTCCCTGAACGTCTCCGTCGCGAACGCGGGGAACTCCCGCTCGCTCGTGACGCCGAGCGTTTTCTCCATCACCCACCGTGCGGGCCCGAAGTTCATCGCGACGTTCGCGATCCGTGGCATCTTGCTCGCGAGCCACGCCGAGGTGCGGTAGTTCGCGAGGATGCGATTGCGCCAGTACTTCACCGACGTCTTCGACATCTCCTCTTCGACGTACTCCGCGCGGGAGGTGTTGTGCATCTGGGAGAGGGGCACGCCGGATGGGCAGGCGTTGTCGCACCGCATGCAGTTCGAGCACTCCATGACCGAGTCGTCGATGCCGTAGTCGTCCTCGGACTGCTTGAGCCGGCGCTGCTCGGGGCCCTGGAACTTCGGCCCCGGAAAGTCGTCGTCGACCTCGGCCACCGGGCAGTTGGTGTCGCAGGTCGAGCACTTGTAACATGAGTCAGACCCGGGCCGCAGGTCGAAGTCCTCGCCCTCCTCGAAGACGTTCGTGGGTTCGAACTCCTCGCCGGTGTTTGGCTCGACGGGATCGAACTCCGGACCGGTTCCCGAGTCCGCCTCCTCGGAGGTCGACCCGGGCGATTCAGCGTCGCTCATGCTGCACCTCCCGTGTCCTGCGCAGCTCCGCGGCCCGCCGCGTACCCGGTCGCGATAGAGACGCCGCTGCCGGACTTCTCGGCGGCGAAGTCGTACCCCCCCAGGACGGATCCCGCGGCCCGGAGGTTCTCGAACTCGGCGGCGTCGTCCGGCCCCGTCGGCCGGAGATGGTCGTCGGTCGGGACCCCAAAGCGGGCGAAGGAGTGGTCGCCGAAGGCGTCGCGATCGAACCAGTCGTACCGGTCGCCGGGGTGGGGGACGTGACAGTCAAACACCGGTTCGTACACGCCCTCACGATCGGACTCGACGCCCTTGCCGACGAGTCCCCCGGTCGCGAGGACGTACTGGTCGGCGGCGTAGGGAATCTTCGCGCCGTTCTTCTCGACGAACACCTGCTCGATCCGGTCCTCGCCGTCGAAGTCGACGACCGGGTTGCCGGTCTCGATGCCCGCGCCGGCCGCATCAAGCGCGTCGAACAGGGCGTCCTCAAGGCGGATGCCCGGGAGCGAGGGCGGTCCCATCGGTACCTCGAAGACGTCGGTCCCGAGCTTCCGGCTCAGGGCCTCCCGGACGCGCCCGGAATCGTCGAGGCCGAGGATCGCGGGAAAGCCGACGCGCTCGCCCATCTCGAGTTCCGGATTTACCGTTGCCGCGAGCGCCTCCCGAACGGGATGCTCACGCCCCCTGACCGTGACCTCGCTGTTTGCCTCCAGCATCTTCGCGTAGCGGGTCACCTTCGCGTCGGCCCGGAGATCGCCGGGGAAGCTGATAGTGACGCCGCGGGCCTCGAAGGGAACGCCGGCGGCGTTGAGGTGGGCGGCGGCGTGGGGGGCGTCGAAGTCGACCAGCGACTCGAAGCCCACGAACAGGATGTCGCGCTCGTCACTGGCGAGGCCGGCACTCGCGCCGACCGGGTACCGCGCGGTCGGTTTGACCGTCCCGCCGTGGGTCGGAAGAAGGGCGTTCGTGTCAGTGTGTCCCCCGCGGTAGTCCGGCGCGGCGTCGTCGAACAGGTCCATCGCCTCGCGGACGGTCGCGGTGCCGACGGTCCGGTATGGGTGGTCCGCCGGAAGCGCCGGGATCGCGTCGTAGGGGTCGACCAGCGGTCCCTCGCCGTCGGGCGTGTAGCCGAGCACGTCGACGAGACCGGAGGCGTTCCGGAGCGTGCTCTGCTTGTAGGAAACCAGGCGCACGTCCGCGCCGTCGCGTGCTGCGGCGATCGCGCTCGTGAGCCCGGCGAGGCCGCCGCCGATCACGAGCACCTCCGACTCAATCGCCATGTTTCCCCCCGGTTGCGGAGTCCTCACCACGGTGTCCCCCGTCCGTCGCCACGCCTGACCCGGTCGTCCCTCCGGCTTCCCGGTGACCGGCGTCGAACGCGCTGAAGTCGACCGGTTCGCCGTTCGCGGGGTCGTGATCGCGGTTCTGTGTCGTCGCGTGCAGCGCGTAGTTCAGCATGGCCTGGGACAGTTGCTCGCCCCAGAGGGCGTGGCGCTGGCCCTTCCAGCGCTCTTCGAGGAGTTCGTCCCAGGCGGCCCGGGTGGTCGACTCGTCGTATTCGGGATGGAGCTCACTCGCCATCCGGTGACAGCAGAAGCCGCCCTGGCAGTTGCCCATGGAGGCACGGGTCCGGATGCGGACGGCGTTCAGATCCGACCCCGAGCCCTCGATGGCATCCTGGATCTCGGCGCGGGTGACAGCTTCACACTCACAGACTGTGGGGTTCGGTCCGTCGGTTTTCAGGACGTCGTCGGCCCGGGAGCCCAGCCGCTCGACGCTCCGGCGGCCGATGGGCGAGCGCAGGCCGAACTCGTCCATGTAGTCCCGAAGGATCGAAAAGTCCTCGCTGCCGGGGAGTGGCACGTCCGCGGTTCGACAGTCCGCGTCGACTCCGAACTTTCCACAGACGTGGTCGCTGATCTCCTCGGCCATCATCCGGTAGGTGGTGAACTTCCCGCCGACGATGCTCGTCATGCCCGGCAGGTCGTCCCGTTCCTCGTGATCGAGCAGGAAGTAGTCCCGTGTGATGTCGGTGGGGTCGTCGCTGCCGACGTCCGGCGGTTCATACAGCGGGCGCACCCCCCAGAAGGAACGGATCGTCCGCGCCTCCTGGAGCATCGGCACGAGTTCGGAGAGCGTCTCGATCATGAGGTCCACCTCCCAGCCCTCCTCGGGGTAGTCCTCCGGATCGTCGACCTCCACGTCGGTCGTCCCGAGAATGGCGGTCGTCTCGTGGGGGACGACGATGTCCGCATCCCCCTTCGGGCGACACCGGTTGATGACGGTGTCGACCTGCCTGACGTTCATGATCGTCATGACGCCCTTCGAGGGGCGGACCTCGATGTCGACGCCGGCCATGTCGCCGATACGTCCCGCCCACGCGCCCGTCGCGTTGACGACGTAGTCGGCACGGATCTCCTCGGTTTCCCCCTCGGTGCCGTGGACGCGCTTGCCCGGCCCCGAGTCGTGCTCGACCTCGAGGCCGACGACCGCCCCGTCCTCGATGAGGAGGTCCGTCACTGCCGAGTGGGTCTCGATCCTGGCGCCGTGTTCCTGTGCGCTCGCGGCGTTCGCGACCACGAGCCGGAAGGGGTCGATCGCGCCGTCGGGCACCGAGATTGCCTTGTCGATGTCCCCGGCGAGGTGTGGCTCCATGGCGCGGGCCTCCTCGGCGGAGACGACGTCCGCGGGAATGCCACAGGTCTCACACCCCTCCAGCTTCTTCTGGAAGTACTCCTCGGAGTCCTCGGGGCGCTTGACGAACAGCCCGCCGGTCATCTCGACGCAGTGACCCGCGATGTCACGGAGAACGCGATTCTCCTCGATGCACTCGGCCGCGCTGGCCTGGTCGGCGACCGCGTATCGCCCGCCGCTGTGCAACAGACCGTGCATCCGGCCCGTCGTGCCGTGTGTGAGGTTCCCCTGCTCCAGCAGGGTCACGTCGACCCCGCGCATCGCGAGATCCCGTGCGATCCCCGTTCCAGTCGATCCGCCACCGATGACGGCGATGTGTGGTTTCGTTGCCATCCGTTACCACACCATTTTTTATTGAACCCACTTTATTTTACCGGAAAATCCAGATTCTCAGTAAACAGCCATATTGATGTGGATAGTTCACGAACATCGCATCCGGAATCGGCCGCACGTGTGGTCGATTCGCGCCGGATATTCCGGACGTTCCAGCAAGTTCTCGACGTACCGGCTTCTTTTTTGACCATCCGCGAGTAACTCTTTACTGACTATTGCCTATCGATAGTAAGTTTTATAATGATACTCCGTATTGTTTACCGCTAAGGCGGTACAGAAGATAAACTACCGCCTGACAGAGAACACGAAACATGACAGATAGCTACGTCGGGGCGATCGATCAGGGGACGACCGGGACCCGGTTCATGGTGTTCGACCATGAGGGGCAGGTCGTCGCTAATGCCTACAAGAAGCACGAACAGATATACCCGGAGTCGGGATGGGTCGAGCACGACCCGGTCGAAATCTGGGAAAACACAAAAGAAGTCGTGAACAGCGGGCTCGACGACGCTGGGCTCGATGCCACCCAGCTCGAGGCGATCGGCATCACGAACCAGCGCGAGACCACCATCGTGTGGGACAAGGGGAATGGCAAGCCGGTCCACAACGCCTTGGTCTGGCAGGACCGCCGAACGACCGACCGTGTCGAGGAGTTGGAGGAGGAAGACAAGGTCGAGATGATCCGCGAGAAGACCGGCCTCGAGGCCGACGCTTACTTCTCGGCGACCAAGACCGAGTGGATCCTCGACAACGCCGAGCCGCTAAAGCTCAGCAGTGACCGCGCCGAGGACGTCCGCGACCGCGCCGAGAACGGCGAACTCCTGATGGGGACGATCGACACGTGGTTGATTTGGAATCTGACGGGCAACCACATCACGGACGTTTCGAACGCGTCCCGGACGATGCTGTACAACATCCGGGACATGGAGTGGGACGACGATCTTTTAGAGGAGTTCCGCGTGCCCAGGTCGATGGTGCCGGAGGTCCGACCCTCCTCCGATGAGAACCTGTATGGCACGACCGACGCCGAGGGGTTCCTCGGCGCCGAGGTTCCCGTTGCCGGGGCGCTCGGCGATCAGCAGGCGGCCCTGTTCGGCCAGACCTGTTTCGACGCCGGGGACGCGAAGAACACCTACGGCACCGGCGCGTTCTACCTGATGAACACCGGCGAGGAGGCCGTCGAGTCCGACAACGGCCTGCTCACGACGATCGGCTTCCAGATGTCCGGCGAGCCGGTCCAGTACGCGCTGGAGGGATCGATCTTCATCGCCGGCGCGGCGATCGAGTTCCTCGAGGACATCGACCTGATCAACAACGCCGCACAGACCGCGGAACTGGCGCGTTCGGTCGACTCCACCGACGGCGTCTACATGGTCCCGGCGTTCACCGGCCTCGGCGCGCCACACTGGGACGGGCGCGCTCGCGGCGCGATCGTCGGAATGACGAGGGGGACCCGCAAGGAACACATCGTCCGGGCGACCCTGGAGGCGATTGCCTACCAGACTCGCGACCTCGCGGAGGCGATGGAGGCGGACTCCGGCGTCGAGATGACGTCGCTGCGGGTCGATGGTGGCGCGGTCAAGAACAACTTCCTCTGTCAGCTCCAGTCCGACATCATCCAGACCGACATCGAGCGGCCCGTGGTCGACGAGACGACGGCACTGGGCTCGGCCTACGCCGCCGGCCTCGCCGTCGGCTACTGGGACACCGTCGATGAGCTTCGGTCGAACTGGCAAGTCGACAGCGACTTCCAGCCGGAGATGGACCCGGAGAAGGCCGACGCGATGTACGGCCGCTGGGACGACGCCGTTGAGCGGTCGCTCGACTGGGCGCGCGACGGAGGTGACTGAGGATGAGCGCAGAGGTCGTGTCCGGGCTCGATTTCATCCTCCAAGTGAGCTACGAGTCGGGGTCGGTCGACGCGGTCGTCGACTCGCTTAGCGAACCCGAACTCTGGCTCGGGGCAGCCGCCGGCGGCGCCTTCGGTGCGGCACTCGGCGCGCTACCGGCGTTCGTGTTCACGGGGTTTCTGGTCATGACGGGCGCACTCGCGCCATCCCCGGGCGGACAGGAAGCGGTCGGCGGTATCGCCGTCGGCTTCGGTCCCGTGTTCGGCCCTCACATCTCCTTCGCCGCGGGCGCGGCCGCTGCCGCCTACGCCGCGAAGAAAGGGATCATGGAAACCGGATTCGATTATCACAACGGTAAGGACATCACGTACGCCCTCGGGAACCGTCCCGACGTGCTCGCCGTCGGAGCTGCGTTCGGTGTGTTCGGCATCGTGATGGAACAGGTGTTCCGTCAACTCGCCGTCCCGACCGATCCGATCGCGATCACCGTCGTCGGGAGTGCACTCCTCCACCGTGCCGTCTTCGGGTACAGCATCGTCGGCGTGGTCAGCCAGAAAACCAACGGCTACTTCGACATGGGACCGTTCGAGCGCGAGGAGACGCGTCCACCCGGTGAAGTCGGCGGGGACGGCGACCTCGAAGGCGAGGATCGCCTCGCCGTCGAGCCGTGGCTCCCACACCAGTACAAGTGGTCACACGTCGCGGCGATCGGGCTATTCGCGGGGCTCGCGTCGGCGTACGCGTCACTCCAGACCGGAAGCGCGTTCATCGGGTTCGGCATCAGTGCCGCGACCCTGCTGTTCTTGAACCTCGGCGTTGCGAACATCCCGGTTACCCACCACATTACACTTCCCGCGGGAACCGTCTACCTGGCGACACAGCAGTCAGGCGGTGCGGCCCTCGCGGGGGTCGACCCGGCGCTCGGGGTCGCCGTCGCCGGTCTATTCGGGGTGATTGGTGCGCTCGTGGGCGAAGTCGTCGAGCGGATCTTCTACGCCCATGGTGACACGCACGTCGATCCGCCGGCGGCGTCGATCTTCATCAATCACTCGTTCATCTGTCTGCTGGTGGTCGCCGGTATCTTCCAGTCCGCAGTCTGGGTGCCCGGCTTCACCGGCTAACCGGCCACCACCCCGCACCGCCCGATACCCGCGGCGCTCACTAGCGATGATACCCTCCAACGCAAAACAGTACGAATGGCGGCCCTCCACCCCTGGCAACCCCAGGTTATCCGGGGAGGACGCCTCTGAGAACCAGAACCGAGACGAGTCCGGCGGCGGCGCCGACAGCGAGCGCCTGCCAGAATGCGGGGTCGATCGTCATCGCGAGAAAGGCAACCAGGGAGAAGACGACCAGTCCAGCGCCGACCGCGCCGTGATGGTAGTTCCCGGTGTCCGCGTACTCCTGGATCGGTTCGTCCCTGCGGGCGACCGTGATGCTGGCGTGGTATGGGACATAAAGGCGGACCCCGATCCCGACGAACGCGGCCGTGACCATGTTGAACTGCGGGTCTTCGATCAGTTGTCCACCGAGGAGAAACAATCCGATCGCGACAAAGAGCGCGATTACCTTGCTCCAGCGGTCGGCTCTGACCATCGACTCGTCGACCTGTTCGTCGGACATGTACGTGAACGGGGGGGCAGCCCGTTTAACTTTTTACAGGCCACGCCGTTTCGTGACCTAACGCGGATGGCCCCGATCGTACGGATCGTCGATCCATCAGGAAGGGCTTTTTCGGTCCGAGAACCGTTGATAGTGGCAGAAAGCGCGACCAGAGACGAGACTCCGATCTGATATGGACATCGACGCACGGATAGAACGACGACGACGCCGGGGTAGCAGTCCCCAACTCATACAGGACTACGAGACGCTTTTACCGGTCGTCCACATCAACGAACCCTCAGGACGGGGCCCGGTGTTCGAAGAGCTTCTCGACCATCTCGATCCGGTGTTCGACGGGCGGCTCCCGCCGAACGCATACGTGTGCGGGCCGCCAGGCTCGGGCAAGTCCGCGATCGTCACCGCGCTGTTCTCCCGGTTGTCCCGGCTACCGACGGAGACGCAGTCCGTGATCCATACCAGCACTCGGGCGGCGACCCCGATTTCTCCCGAGTTCGTCTACGTCGACCGGCGGGAGACCACGAGCGAGTTCGCCTTCTACCACGACGTCCTCGATGGTCTCATCGACGAGTCGGTGCCCGAACACGGCGTCAGCACGGACGACCTCCGCTCTCGGCTCCACGACCGTCTCGATGATTCCCTGGCCGGCGTCGTCGTGGCGATCGATCACGTCGACGAATCGAATGCAAGCAACCGGCTGATCGATCTTCTGGCCGGGCTGCCGAGCAAGGTGAGCTGGATCGCCATCGGCAGGTCAGACCCCGAGGAGGCAGCCGTCTCGGCGTACACGGCGACGACGATCCGGATCACCGCCCACCAGCGCCAGATGCTCGTCGACGTGCTGATGACTCGGGCCTCCGAGGGGCTGGCCCAGCAGGCACTCGACCACGACCTCGCTCGGAGAATCGCCGAATGGGCGGATGGCGACGCCCACGACGCCCTGACGGCGCTTTTCATCGCTGCCGATCGAGCGCAGGGAGCCAACGCGGATCGCATCACCGAGTCGGACATCGAGGCGGCGATCGAAACGGTGCCACGCCCCTGTGTCTCGCTGGCCCGGGTGCTGACGCTCCCGGCGAACAAACAGCTCGTTCTTCGGCAACTCGTAGATCTCGATCCGGAGGACCGCGCGACGGTCACCGCGACGACGGAGGCAATTAGCTCCACAGATACGGTCGACCTCTCGACAGGAACCGTCAAGCGATTCCTGTACGAGATGGCGGAAGACGGGATCGTCGAGCGCGTCGAGTCGGACGTCCACGAGGGGAAAGGACGGCCCCCGAGCCGGATCGAACTGCGGTTTCCACCCTCGGCGTTCCGCCGGCTGTACGATCTTCGAAGGTAGCCCCGATGTCGAGGTCTCCGTTGTCCTTCGTTTTGTTATCGACTTTTTTATATTCTGTCACCGATAGAATGGTCGTATGAGCAACTACCTCGTCGCGATGGAGGCCGCGTGGCTAGTGCGAGACGTGGATTCGATCGACGACGCCATCGGCGTCGCGGTCAGCGAGGCCGGCAAGCGCCTCAACGACCAGGGACTGGACTACGTCGACGTCGAGGTCGGCGTCGCGGACTGTCCGGCCTGTGGCGAACCATTCGACGCCGGCTTTATCGCCGCGGAGACGGCACTGATCGGCCTGATGCTCGAAATGAAGGTGTTCAACGCCGAGAGCGAGGAACACGCCACCCGGATCGCGAAAAGCGAGGTCGGAGGCGCCCTCCGTGACGTGCCGATTTCGGTCATCGAGACTGTCGAGTACGAGCGCGAGGAGGACGTCGCCTTCAGCCGCGAGCAGGACGGGGAGTGACGCGCCGTCTCCGGATCCGGGAAAGGTTTATGTGATAACCCACAGTTATTTGCTGGCATGGAACTTCCCACGCCACAGGTCCTCCGGATACGGAGGAAGGAGGAGGCCGATTTCACCCAAAGCGAACTCGCGGAGCGGGCGGGCGTCTCACAGCCACTGATCGCGCGCATCGAGGGTGGCGACGTCGACCCGCGGCTCTCGACGCTCCGGCGCATCGTGAACGCGCTCGAAGAGGAATCCGGTGGCGTCGTGTACGCGGCGGACCTGATGCACGAGGATCTCGTGAGCGTCGCGCCCGACGATTCGGTCCGCGAGGCCGAGCGCACCATGGAGGAGGAGGCCTACTCACAGTTGCCGGTGATCCAGCACGGGACGCCCGTGGGTTCGATCAGTCACGGCGACATCATCGACGCGGGCGAAGACGTCGGCGACCGGCCGGTCAGGGAAGTGATGGCCGAGTCGTTTCCCGAAGTGTCGCCGGACAACACGGTCGACGAAGTCCGGAAACTCCTGGAACACTACAAGGCCGTCGTGGTTACCGAGGACGGCGGGACCGCCGGCATCATCACCGAGGCCGATGTCGCATCGCATCTGAGCTGATCCCCGGCTACAGAACGTCGCCGATCCGACGGGGTTCGCCCGACAGCGCGGGGTCCTCTTCGACGATCTGCAGCACCTCATGATCGGTGACGTCGACGTAGTCTTTTCCGGTGGCCTTCTCGATCAGATCGGGTTCCAGCCGGAACTCCGTGCCCGCGTACTCCACGTCGATCCCGTCTTCCCCGAAGGAGAGTACGGTCATGCCCCTCGGTTGGCTCTCGCGGAGCAAAACTCGCTCGTTTCTGGCGCACCGGCGGGCGTGAGACGGGCGTCTGACGCTCGCGGGAGGGTTTAATACCGGAGAGCACGGGTACTGTCGTGTGTCGATCCGTTCCGATCCGCTCGATGCGCTCGTCGTTCCCGACGGCACCACCGCGGAGGAACACGATATCGTCACCGACCGGGACGTGGTCATCGGGGGCGGCAGCAACGTCGAACTCGGCGTCCGCGGGCGCAATGTCATGGCCGGGGAGCGCGCGCACTTTGGCGGCGACATCGAGGCCGAGCGCGACTGCCGGCTCGACGTCTGGTGTGACGTCGACGGCAACCTCCTCGTCGGTACTGACGCCTATCTCGGCGAGCGCGTCCACGTTAGCGGCCGCCTCGTCGTCGGCGGCGACCTCGACATCGGCGACGACGTCCAGATCGAGGAGGGGTTCGAGGCGAACGGCTGGATCGAGATCCGCAGCCCGGTTCCGACGGTCGTCTTTCTCATGATGTATCTCTCGCATCTCCTCCGGCTGGGGGAGACCGACGCCGTCGAGGAACTCGTCTCGGAGGCGTTCGACGAGGAGAACGGGGAGACGGGCCAGCCGCTCGTGATCCCGCGAAACAGCGACGTCTCCGACGACGCCTGGCGGGTGTCGACGCCCGCTCGAATCGGTTCGGATTGTCGGCTGCACGGCAACGTCCGGGCGCAGTCGATCGAGGTCGGGGCGGACACGAACTTGTTCGGCAGCCTCCGGGCCCGGGAGGACATCACGATCGCCGAGGGGGCGAAGATCCACGGCGACGTCACGACGCGTGGCGGCGACGTGACTCTGGAACCGGGCGCACTCGTCTTGGGCGACGTGTCCGGCGAGGATCTCAGGCTCGACCGCGAGGCGGAAATCGAGGGGTCGATTCGCTCCAGCGGCGAGATGCAACTGGGCGCACGCCCGAGTCGCGACCCGGAGTGATCCCCGGGGTGGCGAATATCTTCATCGAGTCACAGCCGACGGTGTAAACTGCCCGCCACGCACGTTCCTCATAATGTCTGTTGTAGTCTCTTACCGGTGCTCGCCGCCACCGGGGGTG